>DATBPO010000108.1:0-21135 GCA_036561265.1 Solirubrobacteraceae bacterium
GCCCGAGCTGCGCTGCGGCGCGCGAAGTGAGGATGGGGTCGGGCGCGACGGACTCCGCGGGCACGGTGTCGGTGAGCGCAGCGAGGGTGACGGGGACGCACTGTGCGAGGACCGGGATGTTGTAGCCGCCCTCGAGGACCAGGCCGAGGGGGACTGCAGAGGCTGTAGCGAAGTCCCGCACCAGGCGAGACATATGCGCAAAGGACTCCGTGCTCAAGCGACAGCCGGCGAGGGGGTCATTGACGTGGGCGTCGAATCCTGCGGAGACCAGGAGGAGATCGGGCTTGAAGGCGGCCGCGGCGGGCAGCACGATGTGCTCGATCAGCGAAAGCCATAGATCCTCTTCAGACCCAGCCGGCACGGGTAGGTTGAGCGTGAAGCCCTCGCCTGGACCCGAGCCCACGTCGCCGAGCTCGCCCGTGCCCGGATACAGGCCCTGCTGGTGTAGCGAAGCGAACAGCACCTCGGGGCTGCGGCGGAAGGCCTCTGCGGTGCCGTTGCCGTGGTGCACGTCCCAGTCGAGCACCAACACCCGCTCTGCCCCCAGCTCGCGCAGCGCATATGCAGCCGCAATCGCGACGTTGTTAAACAGGCAGAAGCCCATCGCCCGTGCCGGCTCCGCGTGATGCCCCGAGGGCCGCACGCCGCAGAAGCCAAGCCGCGACTCGCCACCCAGCAGCGCACGCGCCATCGCGCAGGCGCCTCCGGCGGCGTGCAGCGCAGCGCGATATGAGGTCTCGCCCACATACGTGTCCGCATCGATCGCCCCACCACCCGCTGCGCACATTTCGCGGATCCCCTCCACCAGTCGCGCCTCGTGCACCAGCTCAAGCCACTCCTCGGCTGCCGCCGGCGCCTCTCTGCGCTCCCACCCCAACCACCCCTCCCGCGCCAACGCCCCCTCGATCGCCTCCAACCGCTCTGGCGTATCCGGATGCCCCGGCATATGCACCCGCGGATCATGCTCACGGCAAGCGGGGTGGCTGAAGTAGAGGGGGGGTGGTGCGGAGTTCAGGGAATGTCCCAACTGGCCCGTCTCATTGGCTGTCTCTGCACGGCACTAGTCTTCCCCACGAATCTGTCGCAATGCTCGGCTGAGTGCGTATGAGTCCCCGTCTAGTCTTAGCGGTGGGGGCAGACTGGTGCGGGTTGGTGGCGATACGCGCCCTTCGGCGATCAGCCGGTCGAGCGCCGCGCCTGTACTCGGAGGTGGCCCAAGCTCAGCCACGGGTCTATTGCAGGATGTCACCAGTACTCGCTCGCCCCGATCGACTCGGTGCAAATACTCATCAAGATTCTGGCGAAGCTTCGTGACGCTCACTTCTGTGCCCATAGGCATCAAAGGTAGAGGGTTTGCTGCATAGACAGACGTCGATTCCGCCGCACCCCCTGATTCAATTCGAACCGAAGCGGGTATTGAAACTCGCGGGCGAGGCCGATTGAGATGGCGCGGGCGAGGCCGATTGCGGCCCCGGACTCCCCCATCTGGTGGAGGGGGACGTTCAGAAAAATGAACGCAGGTAGGGCCGATCGGCGGATTGTGGTGAGCGGCGTGCTGGCGCAGTATCGCTCGTCACATGGGTCCGAGTCCGCGAAGCACGCTCGAGGAGTCGCCGCAGGCAGCACGTGAAGTTAAGCGTGCCATTGGGCGCTGCAAGAAGGGTGACCGTGATGCGCTGCGGCTGTTGTATGAGCGCTATGCGGGGAATGTGTATGGCTATATCCGCAGCATCGTGCGCGATGACAAGGAGGCTGAAGACCTCACGCAGCACGTCTTCTTGAAGCTGATCACGGCGATCGGCAAGTACGACGATCAAGGCGTGCCCTTCTCGGGGTGGCTCTTGCGGCTGGCGCGCAATGTCGCGCTCGACCACCTGCGCAAGCGCCGGCCGACGCCCGCCGAAGAGGTCTTCGGTGCGGATACGCAGGCTGATGATGTGGCGCTGCACCGCGCGCGCAGCCTGCGCACCGCGCTCATCGCTCTGCCCTATGAGCAGCGCAAGGTGATCGTGATGCGCCACCTCGTGGGCTTGACGCCGCCGGAGATAGCCACGCAGATGGGGCGCTCGGAGAGCTCCATCCACGGACTGCACCACCGTGGGCGCCGTGCGCTGCAGGAGGAGCTCAGGCGCCTGGAATCGGCGCCGGCGACGGCCGCCACGGCCTCATAGCAGCGCCGATGCGCGCGGGGTCGCTGATGGAGTTGGGTGAGGCCGTACCGCTGACGCGGCTGGACAACGCCGATCCCGAACTGCTCGCGCTCGTCGCCGAGATCGCGCGCGCCGGCGCCTTCACGCTGGGCGAGCCAGTGGAGGCCTTCGAGCGCGACTTCGCCGACTACTGCGAAGCGCCCTACGCGATCGGTGTCTCCTCGGGCACCGAGGCGCTGACTCTCTCCCTGCGCGCGCTCCAGGTCGGGCCGGGCGATGAGGTGCTCGTGCCCGCCAACTCCTTCATCGCCACCGCCGAGGCCGTCAGTGCCGTCGGTGCGCGGCCGCGCCTGGTGGACGTCGATCCCGACACGCACCTCATCACCGCCGACATCGTCGCGGCGGCCCTGCGCCCGGCGGTGCGCGCTGTGGTGCCCGTGCACCTCTACGGCGCCACCGTGGATCTCGATCCCATCCTCGCGCTCGCGCGCGAAGCGGGGGTGCACGTGGTGGAGGACGCCTGTCAGGCGCACGGCGCGCGCTACCGCGGCCGCCGCGTCGGTGCGCTGGGCGCCCTGGGGTGCTTCAGCTTCTACCCCGCCAAGAACCTCGGCGCCTGGGGCGACGGCGGGGCTGTGGTGACCGGCGATGCCGAGCTGGCCGAGCGGGTGGCGCTGCTGCGCAGCCACGGCGAGCGCCCCCGCTACAACCACCGCCTTATCGGCACCACCGCGCGCCTGGATGCGCTGCAGGCCGCGATTTTGCGGCACAAGCTGGCGCGGCTGGACGAGCGCAACGAGGAGCGCCGCTGGCTGGCGGCGGAGCTGCGCGAGTTGCTGGCGCCCGTCGCTGGGCCGCCCGGCGCGCACGTCAATGGCCAGGGACGCGCAGGCCAGCAGGCGGCAGGCGCAACTCCCTCTGTGATCGAGCTGCCCGCCCTGCCCTGCGCCGCGGCCGACCATGTCTATCACCTGTTCGTGGTGCGCTGCGAAGAGCGCGACGCGCTGCGTGAGCACCTGGCTGCGCACGGGGTGGCGAGCGCCGTGCACTACCCCAGGCCCATTCACCTGACCGAGGCATACGCGCACCTGAGACAGCCGCGCGAGAGCCTGCCTGCGTGTGAGGCACACGCCACGCGCATCTGCAGCTTGCCGCTGTTCCCCGGCATGGGCGAGGAGGAGCTCCAGCGCGTGGCGGATGCGGTGCATGAGTTCGCGGAAGGGCGGCCGCGTGCGAGTTCACGTGGCCGTCTGTGAGTTCGCGGAAGGGCGGCCGCGTTATTCCCGTTGATCGGACAGTGAACGTGCAGACGAAAGCTCGCCGCCTGCTCGACATTCTCGTTGCGAGCACTGCGCTACTGGTGCTCATGCCCTTACTGGCCCTGATCGCGCTGGCGATCCGCGTGGAGTCGCGGGGCCCCGTGATCTTCCGCCAGCGGCGCTTGGGGCAAGGACTAGCGCCGTTTACGGTCTTCAAGTTCCGCACCATGCGCCACGAAGCCGACGCGGCGCCGCACCGCGAGTACGTGCACTCGCTCATCGACCAGCCCGCCGCCGGCGAGCGGGGTGAGCGCGGTGAGCTCTACAAGCTCTCGGTTGACAATCGCATCACGCGCGTGGGACGCTTCCTGCGCTCGTGGAGTCTCGACGAGCTGCCCCAGCTCGTCAACGTGCTGCGCGGCGAGATGGCGCTCGTCGGCCCCCGCCCCGTGATTCCCTACGAGGTCGAGCGCTACCCCGAGCGCTACCTGCCCCGCTTTACCGTCAAGCCAGGGCTCACGGGGCTGTGGCAGGTCTCGGGTCGTAACGAGCGCACCTACGAGGAGATGGTGCGTTTTGACATCGAGTACGCGCGCCACGCCTCGCTGCTGCTCGACCTGCGCATCCTCGCCAAGACCGTGCCCGTGGTCTTTGGACGACAGGGGGTGGCGTGAACGATGTCGTATGAGATTGCCACTGGCGGGGGGCTGCAGAGCGCCGACGAGAGCTTGAGGGACATCGGCACCGCCGTCGTGGGCTACGGCTATTGGGGACCCAACCTCGCGCGCAACGTCGCGGAGTGCCCTGGCCTCGCGCTGCGCGCGCTGTGCGATCCCGACCCCGCGCGCCGCGCCCTCTTTACACAGCGCCACCCCGAGGCGCGCGCCATGGCGGAGTTCGATGAGCTGCTCGGTGATCCCGAGATCGAGGCTGTCGTGCTCGCGACGCCCCCGCAGACGCACGTGGCGCTTGCGCGCCGTGCGCTTGAAGCCGGGCGCCATGTGCTCGTGGAGAAGCCGCTGGCCACCTGCCTGCACGACGCCCACGAGCTCGCCGTCATCGCCCGCGAGGCCGAGCGCCTGCTGATGCCCGGGCACACCTTCGTCTACAGCCCCGCCGTCAACGCCGTGCGCGAGCTCATCCAGGGGGGCGTCGTGGGCGACGTGCACTTCATCACCAGCGCGCGCATGAACCTCGGCAAGTACCACTCCGGTGGCGTGCTCTGCGATCTGGCGCCGCACGACCTCTCGATCCTTCTCTACTGGCTCGGCCAGCCCGTCGTCGAGGTCGCCGCCTCGGGCTCCAGCGTGCTCGTCGTGGGCGTCCCCGAGACGGCCTTCCTCACGCTCACCTTTGCCGAGGGGCCCACCGCCAACGTGCAGATCTCCTGGCTGGCGCCGCGCAAGGTGCGCCAGATGATCGTCGTAGGCAGCCAGCGCATGGTCGTCTACGACGACACCGCCAGCGATGAACCCGTGCGCATCTACGACCGCGGCATGGATGTGCTGCCGCCGCAGCCCGCCAACTTCGGCGAGCACCAGCTGATCTATCGCACCGGCGACGTCATCATCCCTCGCGTCGAGCCCCAGGAGCCGCTGCGTCTTGAGCTCGAAGACTTCGCGCACGCCATCCGCAGCGGCGAGGAGCCGCGCTCCAATCTCGCGCTGGGTCTGGAGATCGTCGCCGTGGTGGAGGTCGCCGAGGCCTCGCTGCGCGAAGGCGGCATGCCGCTGGCGCTCGCCCCGCTTAGCCCGCTCGCCGATCGGGCCGCCGCATGAAGGTCCTCTCCAGCATCGAAGCCAATTGGGTGGGCACATGAAGGTTATCCCCAGCATCGAGGCCGATCGGGCCGCCGCATGAAGGTCCTCTCCATCATCGGTGCGCGCCCCGAGATCATCCAGGCCGCGCCCGTCTCCGCCGCCCTCGCGGGACTCGTGCAGGAGGTCATCGTGCACACCGGCCAGCACTACGACGAGGCCATGTCCGAGGGCCAGATCGCCGACACCGGCCTGCCCCGGCCCCACTACAACCTCGGCGTGGGCTCCCGCACCCGCGCGCAGCAGCTGGGGATCGCGCACAAGCGCATCGCCGAGGTGATCGAGCACGAGCGCCCCGCTGCCGTGCTGGTGCGGGGCGACACCAACGCCACGCTCTCCGGTGCCCGTGCCGCCGCCGCTGCAGGGGTGCCCCTCGTGCACATCGAGGCCGGCCTCAGGTCCCATCGCGCCGACATGCCGGAGGAGAGCAATCGGGTGCAGACAGACCGCCTCGCGCAGCTGCTGCTGGCGCCCACCCCCGGTGCGCGGCGCAACCTGCTCGACGAGGAACTCCCCGGCGAGATCCACGTCACCGGTGATCCCCTCTGCGACACCCTCGAACAGTGGCGCCCCAACGTAAAGCCCGCCGGCGGCGACTACCTGCTGGCCACCGTGCACCGCAACTACAACACCGACGACCCCCAGCGCCTGCGCGCCGTGCTGGCCTGCCTTGCCCGCTCCCCCTGGCCGGTGCTGCTGCCGCTTCACCCCCGCACGCGCGCGCGTCTAGATGAGTGGGAGATCGAGGTCTCGCCCTGGATCCGCCAGCTCGCGCCCGTCTCCTACTCGCGCATGCTCGCGCTCGAGCGCGGCGCCAATGCGATCGCCACCGACTCCGGTGGTGTGCAGCGCGAGGCATACATGTGGGGTGTTCCCTGCCTCACGCTGCGCGAGGAGACCGAGTGGACCGACACCGTCGGCACGGGCTGGAACACCATCGTCGGCGTCGATCCCGACGCTTTCGCAGAGGCGGCCGCGCGGCCGGCCCCCACGGAGCGCCCGCCCATTTTCGGTGACGGGCAGGCCGCGCAGCGGATAGCGGCGATCGTCGCGGATTTCATCGACCGTCAGACCACGTCGGCCGCGGCCCACACGGCCCGCTCTGCGGGCCTCTCCCCCTCTTCTAGAGAGCTCGTCGCATGACGCCCCTCGGTATCGGCCTGATCGGCGCCGGGCGCATGGGCGCCTTTCATATCGAGAGCTGGGAGCGCATCGAGGAGGCGCGCCTTGTGGCGGTGGCCGACCCCGACGAGCACGCCGCGCGGCGGCGCATTGGGCGGCGGCCCATCGAGTGGCACGCCGACTACCGCGCGCTGCTGGAGCGCACTGACATCGACGCGGTGTGCATCTGCGCGCCCAGTGAGCAGCACGCGAGCATCGGGCTCGACGCCATCGCCGCCGGGTGTCATGTGCTGGTGGAGAAGCCGATTGCGACCGCGCTGGAGGATGGCCTGCGCATGGCCTCCGCCGCGCGCCTGGCTGGGGTCAAGTTGATGGTGGGGCACGTCGAGCGCTTCAATCCTGCCGTCGGCAAGCTCGCGGAGTTGATCGCGCGCGGCACCATTGGGCGCGTCTTTCGCGCGCACGCCACGCGCGTGGGGCCGCTGCCGGCGCGGATTCGCGACACCGGCGTGGCGATCGATCTGGCCACGCACGACCTCGACATCATGCAGTTCGTCCTCGGCCGCCCCATCACCTCGATCTACGCGCAGGGCAGCCGCTGCGTGCACCCCACGCAGGAGGACATGATCGCCTGTCTCTTGCGTTTCGGCGACGCTGGCCCGTGGGGGCTGCTCGATGTCAACTGGCTCACCCCCGAGAAGCGCCGCGAGCTCACGATCATCGGTGAGGGCGGCATGCTGAGCGCCTCCTACCTGACCCAGGACGTGTGGCTGACGGAGTCAAGCGGCGCGCCCACCGCCTGGTCTGAGCTCGCGCGCGTGCGCGGAGATGCCGAGGGGGCCGCCGTGCGCTTCGCGCTGGGCCGCGTCGAGCCGCTGCAGGCCGAGCTTGAGGCCTTCGCGCGCTGCGTCCTCGATGACACGCCCGAGCCGGTGAGCGCGCAGGAAGGCTGCCGCGCGCTGGCCGCCGCGCTGGCGGTGCGCGACTCGGCGGCGCACTCGCGCCCGGTGACGCTGCTCGATACGCCGCTGCCGCGCGTCGAAGACCTTCCGCCCGTGCCCGTCGCCGCCTGAGGTCTCAAATGATCCGCTTCGTCATTCCCGCTTACAACGAGCGCGAGAACATACCGCGGCTGCTGGCTGAGCTCGGTCCGGTCGCACGCGACCTGGGCGCACGTGTGATCTTCGTTGACGATGGCTCCAGTGATGGCACCTCGGAGGAGATCTCGGCCCACGCTGACGGTCTGCATCTGGCAATCGTTCGTCACCGTGTGAATCGTGGCCTGGGGACTGCCATCAATTCGGGTCTACGCGCAGCATTGGGGGAGGCTTCCGACGGCGACGCCGTGGTGACGCTCGAGGCCGACAATACCTCTGACCTCGATGACTTGCCGCGGATGCTCGAGCTCTTTGCGCAGGGCAACGATGTGGTTCTTGCCTCCGTATACGCTCCCGGCGGGCGCATCGTCGGGGTCGCACCCTGGCGGCTGGCAGCATCGCGGTCGGTATCAAACGCCTTCCGGCTTGCCGGCGGTCTGCGTGAGATTCATACGCTCTCCTCTCTGTACCGTGTGTATCGCGCCGGTACGTTGCGCCGTGCCGCTGAAACCTATGGCTACCTGCTCGTGCGCGAGCCCGGATTTGCGGCAAATGTCGAGCTGCTGCTGAAGCTCTACAACGCCGGCGCCAGCGTTGCGGAGGTGCCCACGGTCAACGACTGGTCGCGGCGCCTGGGTTCTTCGAAGATGAGCCTGCGCCCCACGGTGCTGGCCTACGGCCGCCTGATGGCCGCGCACCTGGTGGGTCGCATCCAGCCGCCTCCCATCTCACCCCTGGGCGGCGAGGAGTGACATCACAGCCACATATCGGCGTCGTCGGCGCCGGCATCCTCGGCACGGTGCTGGCGCTGCGTTTGGCGCAGGGGGGCGCGAAGGTGACGCTGCTGGAGCGCGCACCCACGCCGGGCGGCCTCGCAGGCTCGATGGACTTCGAGGGTCACCGCGTGGACCGCTTTTACCACGTGGTTGTGCCGAGCGACGAGCGCATGATCGCCCTGGCGGACGAGCTGGGGCTGGCGGCGGAGTTGCACTTCACACCTGTTGGTGTGGGCTTCTTCGTGGATGGTGAGATGCACCCCTTCAACGACCTCGGCGATTTTCTGCGCTTTTCGCCACTATCAGCAATGAGCCGAGCGCGCTTGGCGTGGTTCGTGCTGCAGTGTCAGTTGCGCAAGGACTACGCGGCGTTGGAGAATGTGCCACTTGAAAAGTGGTTAACGCGCCACTGCGGAAAGGCGACGGTAGAGCGCATCTGGCGCCCGCTGCTGGATTCGCGCTTCGATGGCAAGCACGAGGAGCTGCCCGCGACGTACCTGTGGGCCCGCACCAACCGCATGCGCAGCGCGCGCGGCCGGGGCGGGGGCGAGCGCATGGGAGCGATTGCCGGCGGCGGCCACGAACGCCTCGTGCTGGCGGCCGCGCGCAGGGCACGCGAGCTGGGTGTGCGTATACGTCTGGGCGCTGGGGTCGAAGGGCTGATCCTGGACGAGACCGGCGTCGCCGGCGTGCGCGTGGACGGCGAGGAGGAGCGCTTTGACCTCACCATCCCCACCCTCCAGCCCCCGGCGCTGCGCCGTCTGCTGCCTCCGCAGCTGCACGACCTGCTCGGCGCCTACCCAAAACGCTATCTGGGAGTCGTGTGTCTGATCCTCAAGCTGCGCCGCTCGCTGCTGCCTTACTACTCGGTGAACATCTGCGACGACACGCCGATGACGACTGTGGTGGAGACCTCGCACGTGGTGGGCACGGCGCACACCGACGGGCTGCGCCTGGCATATCTGCCCAAGTACTGCGATCCCTCGGCGCCGGAGTTCAGCGAGGATGACGAGTCGATCTACCGTCGCTTCACGGCGATGCTGGGGCGCTTGGCGCCGGCCTTCACGCACGACGATGTGGTGGCGTGGACGGTGCAGCGCGCGCCGCTGGTGGAGCCCGTGCACGCGCTGGGGCACACGCCGCGCAGCGCGCCAATTTGGCCCGCCGGCGTGCAGGGCCTCGCGCTCGCCAGCGCCAGTCAGGTCTACCCGCGCCTGCTCAATGGGGAGTCGATAATCGGACTGGCCGAGGCCGTCGCCGCGCAGGCGCTGCAGCGAGCTCATCGATCAGCGCGAGATAGTGGGCGCTCTGGTGCTCCCACGCCAGAGCCGGTAGCCGCAGGGTGGCGCGAGCAGCACGCTGACGCGCGCCCGCCGGGTCGCGGCTGAGCTCGCGCAGCACCCCAGCCAGATCGTGGGAGTCGCCGGGGGTGAACATGCGCAGCGCGTGACCGTCGCTGAAGTACTCGCCCATGCAGGGCAGCCGCGAGGCGACGACGGGCAGGCCCATGTGCACGTACTCCAAGAGCTTGACGGGCAGCAGGAGCTCGGTGAAGGCATCGTGCAGCGGGGGCACCACGCCGATGTGCGCGCGTTCGAGTTCTTCGGGAATGCGCGCGAAGGGAATGGGCTCGCGGGGGACCTCGACGCGCCCCGGCGCCAGCTCGTGTGCCAGCGCCGCGAGACGGTCGCGGTCTTCGCCCCAGCCGCACACGCGCAACTGCACCCGCGGCATCCCCTCGCCCAGCAGGGCGACGGCGCGGATGAGGGTCTCGACGCCGAAGCGCGGCGCGAGGCCGCCGTGGTAGAGGACGCGCAGCGGCCCGTGCAGGGGCCAGGAGACGGGCGGGCGGGGTGGACCGAAGACGCGCTCGTCGGGGGAGTTCATGACGATGCTGGTCTTGCCGACACCGACACGGCGCGATTTCAGACGCTGACGGGCCTGCTCGGTGACGACGATGAGATGCGAGGAGGCCGCCGCGCACAGCCGCTCCTCCAGACCAACGAGGCGCGCGACCATGCGGTGCAACGGTCCGGGGAACTTGGTCTCATAGAGCTCGGGGAAGGTGTCGTGGACGTCGAGCACGATGGGGGTGCCGCGGAGGCGCGGCAGGAGCGCGGCGGCGACGACCATGTCGGGCATGTTGTGGGGCTGCACGATGTCGAAGGGGTGGCGCAGATCGAGTGCCGTGAGGAGCGCGAGCGCGCGCGCGGTGAAGTTGGCGTACTCGCGGACGTAAACGCGGGCGCCGCCGATGGGCTTGCGCCCCTTCACGGGATGGATGTGAATGGCGCCGGCGCCGACGCGCAGGCTCTCGCGCTCGCCGAGACAGATGAGGTGAACATGATCGCCGCGCTCGGCGAGCGCACGGGCCTGGCGCTGCACGCGCGAGTCCAGGGCAAAGCGGGAGAGGTGAATCATGGCGATGCGCAGCGGAGGGCGGCTCATGGCGCGGGCACCGAGGCGAGCGGTCGCAGCAGGCGCCGGCGCAACTCGCGGCGGGTGAAAGTGCGATACGCGGGGTCGGGCACACGCTCGACGCGGCGCAGGGCGGCGCGCAGATAACCCAGCAGAAAGGCCAGGCCGGAGAGCCCGCGGGGCCGGCGTCGGGCCATCTTGAGCGCGCGCAGCGACACCCAGAGGGGGCCGTAGTGAACGATGTAGGCGCACTCGCCGTAGCGGGCATGCCCGCGCAGCTGGCCGTCGGCGCTGGCGAGCGGACGGTGGTGAACGCAGACGAGATCACTGAAATTGCGCGTGTGAAAACCGCGCATGCGCGCGTAGGTCTCATCGATGGTGTCCCAACCGAGGCGCTCCTGCACGCCGCCGATCGCCTCAAAGCACGCGCGGGACCAGCACTTGAGCGCCCCGTGCACGTGGTGGCGCGGGATGGCGATGGGGCGCCTGGCGCTGCCCTCCACGAGCACACCGCCGGCCACACCCAGCCGCGGATCGGCGGCGAAGCGCGCGAGCAGAACGGTTAGATAATTGGGCGGCAGCTCGATGTCCCCGTCGAGCTTCATGACGTGGGTAGGGGAGAGGGGGTGGGGGCCGCGTTGCGTTGGTGCGTGCTCATCCGACAGAGCCTGCGCGGTGAAGTGATCGAGGGCGAGGTTGAAGTTGCGGACCTCGGCGGCGCGGGCGAGGCGGTCGCGGGCGCCGGGGGCCTGCGCGGGGGCGCGCAGGAGTGTCATGAAGGGGAGCTCCTCGGCCAGGGCAGCTAGCTGCGCGTAGGTGTCATCGCTTGAGCTGTCATCGATGACGAGCCAGTGCGCGGGCGGGGCGGTCTGGGCGGCGAGGGCACGGGCCACGCGCGCTATGTGTGCACCCTCGTTGCGCACGGGCGAGATGATGAGCAGGCGGGGCTGGGGCTGGGAATGGGGCTGCTCCACGCGCAAGCAACGTGCGGGGGAGCTCGTTCCTTCACGGTGGATCTAGCGGTTGTGGTGGTCTCGGCCAACGACGCGTGCTGGCTACAGGATTGCCTGTCGAGCGTGTACACGCACGCGGGGGAGATGGCGCTGGAGGTGATCGTGGTGGACAACGCCAGCAGCGACGGTACGCGCGAGTTGGTGGAGGGTCGCTTTCCGCGGGCGGCGGTGGTGAGCTCGCCGAACCTGGGCTTCGCGTATGGCAACAATCGCGGCCTGGAGCGTACGGGGGCGCGCTATGTGCTGCTGCTGAACCCCGATACCGAGATCCTGCAGGGCACGCTGGCGCAGCTGGTGGCCGCGCTCGATGGGCGTCCCGAGGTGGGCATCGCAGGGGTGCGTCAGCTCGACGGCGCGGGCGCGCTTTTGCCGACGATGCGCCGCTTTCCCAATGCGGTGCGCGCGCTGGGGGAGGCGCTGCTGAGCGAGCGCTGGCCGCTGCGGCCGGCGTGGGCGGGGGAGCGCGTGCTGGAGGCGGCTGCGTATGAACGCGAGGGCGAGTGCGACTGGGTGGTGGGCTCGTTCCTGCTGGCCCGCCGTGAGGCGCTGCTGGCGGCGGGGATGCTCGATGAGCGCTTCTTTCTGTATTGCGAGGAGCCGGATCTGTGCCTGCGGGTGAGGCGGGCGGGCTGGCGGGTGCGCTACCTGCCGAGCGTGACGATCCGCCACTATGCGGGCAAGGGGGGCGTGCAGCCGCGGATGGTGGCGCAGGAAGCGTTCGCGCGTGTGCAGTACGCGCGCAAGCACTTCTCGCGGCTACATGGCGCGCTGTATGTGGGGGCGCTGTGGCTGCGGTATGGGTTGCGCGGGAGGGGGTGGGCATTGAACGCAATCGGCGGGCGTGGAAGGGCGCCGTTCGTGGTACCACCGCCGCAAGCCCTCACACCCGCAGCTCGTTCTTGTGAGGAGGCGCTTACCTGAGATGGAGCTCGCGGAAATTCTGAGAATGCTGTGGTCGCGCAGGCTGGCGGTGCTGGCGATGGTGGTGCTGGCGGGCGGGGCGGCGTTCGGGGCGGGGCAGCTGGCGCGCTCGACTTCGACGGGCACGGCGAGCGTGCAGCTGCTGGTGGACTCGCCGCAGTCGGCTTTGGCGGACCTGCTGCAGAGCACGGCACCGCTGACGACTCGCGCGGCGCTGCTGGCGCAGGTGATGGCCAGCGAGGCGGTGCTTGAAGAGATGGCGGGCGCCGCGGGCGTGCCGGTGCGCGAGCTCACGGCGCAGGGACCCTACAGCGGCAGCGGCGAAGCACTGGATGTGATCACGCCCTCAGAGGCGCGCGGCGCGCAGCTGTTGGGCGAGCGCGCGCACTACCGCCTGACGTTTGTGGCAGCCTCGGAAGAGCCGGTGGTGAGCGCCTCGGTGCAGGGGCCCACGGCGCTCGCAGCGGGGCACGTGGCGGAAGCGGTGCTGCCGGGGGTGCGGCGTTATGTGGCGACGCTCCAGCGCGCGGGTCACACCAAGGCCGCGCAGCGCGTGACGATCCGCCAGCTGGGCCCGGCGCAGGTGGGCACCGTCAATTCGAGCTCGCGCAAGGCGCTGATGGCGATCGCGGCAGTGGGGGTGCTGCTGCTGGGGCTGTTGTTGCTGATTGGCATTGAAAGTCTGCGCCGCCGCCCGCCGGTGCGGGAGGGGGAGGAGGAGGTGCTGCACGAGCCCGAGCGCGACCTCGCGGCCGTGGGATGAGGTCTGTCGCGGCGCTGCTGCTGGTGGCGATCCTGGCGGCGGGATTGACGGGCTACTACACCTCGCGGCACCCCAGCGGGGTGGAAATGGGGGCGGCCAGCGCGAAGGTGCTGGTGGATGCCAAGGAATCCGAGCTGACGGCTCTTCCGCAGGTCGGCGCCAACCGCTCCGAGCTCGCCGGTCAGCTTGCTGTCACGTATGCGCTGTATCTACAGGGAGACCAGGCGACCAGCGAACTGGGTCGTGCGCTGAGGCTGCACGGGGAGCGTGTGGCTGCCAGCGGGCCCTTTACATTACTGCTAGATCGACCGAATGTAGTAAGGCGTTCAATAGTAGCTCCCGACCCGATCCCGGTGGATCACGACTTTCGCGTGGTGCTGGACGTCGACGGCCTCAACCCTGTGTTGACGTTGTACGGTCAGGCGCCCACGGCTGCAGGTGCAGTGGCCCTCGTGGACGCCGCCCGTGCCCTGCTCGAGCGCCACGTGGCGGCGCGCCGCGCTTCCTATCCGCTGGGCCCCGAACAGGCCGTGCTACTGCGACCGTTGGGACCGACGGTGGGCGGCTCAGTTGATGGTGGCGCGCGCTGGCAGCTGATGGGAGCGGCCTTCCTGCTGGTGCTGGCGCTCGGCGGCGGCGTGCTGCTGGCGCGTAGGCGGCGCCGGCCGGTGCCCATTCTGACCGCGATGACTCCGACCGCGATGACTCCCACCGCGATGACCCCAACCGCAGCACCCCCCGCGGCGCCCCCAACCGACGATGATTGGCCGCACACGACGCGCCTGCTGCCGTGGGCGCTGGCGGGGTTCGTGGCGATGCTGTTTCTGGTCCCCTTCGACGCGCTGGACCTGCCGATCGGCCTGCCCTTGAATAGCAGCCTGGATCGGCCGTTGCTGGTGGGGCTCGTGGGGCTGTGGCTGGCGAGCATGGCGGTGCTGCGCGGTAGGGCCCGGCCGCGTCTGCGCCTGACGCGAGTGCACTTCGCGGTGGTGGCGTTCTTCGCGGTGTGCTGCGTGGGCGTGGCGCTCGACGGCGGGGCGCTGGCGAATATGGGCGAGGTCACGCTGGTCGTCAAGAAGCTCGCGCTGCTCGCCAGCTACTTGGCGTTCTTCTTCATCGTGGCCTCGGCCCTGCGCCCGCGCGAGGTGGCGCGCTTCGCGACGCTGATCGTGGTGCTGGGGAGCATCGTGGCGGTGGCGACGGTGGTGGAGTATCGCTGGCACTACAACGTCTTCTACGAAGTGTGGGGGCGGGTGATGAGCATCACGCGGCCGGCTGACCTCGACGCGCCCGACACGATTGGGCGCCTGACTGTGTATGGGCCCACGAGCCAGCCGCTGGAGCTCGCGGGGCTGCTGGCGATGGTGCTGCCGTTCGCGGTAATGGGGGCGATCGACTCCGGCACGCGCGGGCGGCGGCTGCTGTATGTGCTAGCGATGGGGGTGCTGCTGGCGGGCGGCCTGGCGACCTCGCGCAAGACGAGCCTGGTGGCGCCGCTGGGAGCGGTGGCGCTGCTGGCGGCCTATCGCCCGCGCGCGGTGGCGCGCACCTTCCTGGGGATGGGGGTGGCGCTGGTGATACTCGTGCACTTCGTCTCGCCCACGGCGCTGGGCTCAGTATTGAGCCAGCTGGAGCCGGGCCACTTCGGCGGGGTGCTGACGACGACCGATCGCACGGCGCGCTACGACGCGGTGGCGCCGGATGTGCTGCGCCACGTGCTGTTGGGGCGGGGCTTTGCAAGCTATGACCCCCACAAGTACCGCATCCTCGACAACGAATACCTGGGCCTTCTGATCGGGACCGGCGTCGTCGGCGTGCTGGCCTATCTGGGGATGCTGGTGGCGATGATGAGTCTGGCGCATGCGACGATCCGCGCCGGGGGGCGAGAGCACCGCGCGCGGGAGCCCTCGTCCCTGGCCCTGGCGGCACTGGCGTGCGTCGGTGTGGTGGCACTGACGAGCGCGCTGTTTGACGTGCTGTCCTTCCCGCACGTCCCCTACGTGCTGTTCTTCGTGGCAGGCATGATCGTGGCACTGCGGACGCCTGTGCCGCTTACCGAGCGCCACGCCGCGCCCGGCGCTAGCGGGCGATCCGCTGTGCCCGTGCGCCCGCGACCTGGCGTGTACCCGGACCGTCGCTCACCGTCCGTGCCGCCGCGAATTCGGCGATCGCCTGGCGAGCCAGCACAACCCAGTCCAGCTCGGCTTGCAGGCGGATGAGCGCGGCGGAGCGGGTGAGTGCCATCGCCAGCGCGCCCCAGGAGCGCGCGCGGGGGAACTCCTCGGAGCTGGCTCTCAGCAACGCGTGGCACTCACGTTCGTGGCTGTCGAGCGCGGCGAGCAGGCGCGGCGCGTCCTCGCTGCGGGCCACGGCCAGCTTGGCCTGCAGCTCCACGCGCACCGGCTCGCTGGCGGCGCTGGCGGCCATCCATTCCGTCAGCGCCCCCTGCGCGCGCTCGGTGGGGTAGTAGACGACGCGCCGTCCGGTGGGTCCGTTGCAGTCGACCGGCTCGGAGAGCACGAGGCCGGCGCGCTCGAGCTGCTGGAGCATGGGGTAGAGGCCCTTGGCCTCGATCTGCCAGGCTGGGCCCAGGCGGCGGTTGAGGCGGTTGGCGAGGTCGTATCCGTGACCCGGGTGTTGCAGGATCAGGCCAAGCAGAGCGCCCTTCAAGGGCGAGCTTCCACGCATCCAGCTCGCGTCACCGACAGCCATGATTCCCCAGTCATTGTGTCTTGACTTTCAGTGAACCAAACAGTAGCTCAATTCGCGGCGCGTGACCGGTAAAAAAGATAGTTCTGACTATATGGGCATTTCGGGAGTTTTCACCGAAAAGCATATTGCATACGACTGTCAGCGGCCCAGTGCGGGGACCGGCAGTATGCGCGCAAGCAGCAGCGCCAGGTCACGCCAGGCCGGCGGTGAGACGGCGCGCAGCGTGAGCACATAGGCCGCCAGACCCGCAGTGCCCACCAGGAGCAGCGCTGGCAGCGGCGGCAGGGCTCCGGACAGCAACGCCTGCAGTGGCGTTGCCACGAGCGCCAGCGCGAGGCAGCCTGCGAGCGCGGGGGCCAGCTCGGAGAGCAGACCGCGCACGGAGATGCCCAGGTGGCGGCGCAGCAGCAGGCGGTAGACGCCGGCGAGGATCGCCAGGTAGAAGGCCGCCACGGCGATGCTTACGATGATCAGGCCGTGGCTCGCGGCCAATGCGATGACGGCGGCGTAGCCAACCAGCATGGCGAGGTTGAAGCGCAGCAGCGCCTTGGGGCGCCCCAGCGCAAGCATCACCTGCGGGTAGCCGGTGAGGATCGCCGCGACCATGCCGGCGACGGCGAGGATCTGCGTGGGCCGCACCGAGGGCGTCCACTGCGGCCCGAGCAGCCAGGGGATCAGCAGCGGCGCCACCACGATCAGCAGAGCGAGCAGCGGGAAGATCACGGCGGCGTGCACCCTGGTGGCGCGGGTATGCAGTCGGCGCAGCTGGGCGTGACTCTCGGTGCGTGAGTAGACGGGGAAGGCCAGCTGCATCATCACGCCGCTGAGCTTGTCCTGGTAGACGACGCCGAGGTTGAAGGCGCGCCAGTAGATGCCCGTCTGCACGCTGGGCAGGCGCGCCGCGAGGATCGCATAGTCGACGTTGCGAAACAGGACGTCGAGCAGGCCCGCAAGGGCCGCAGGGACGCCGAAGGCGCGAATCTCGCGCTGGGCGTGCAGGTGCAGGCGCGGGCGGGGCGGGGGTGCGGCGGCGAGCAGCAGCAGTGTGCCCAGGGTGACCTGTGCGAGCGCGCCCCAGACGATCGCTGCGGCCTGCAGGCCCGCCAGTGCGAGTACCACGGCGAGGGCGTTGCCGAGCATCAGCGAGGCCGTGTCGATCAGGCCCATGCGGCGGAAGTCAAGGCGGCGCCAGAGCAGGGCGCGGGGCACGCCGCCGATGCCCGCGAGTAGGAAGATCGGCGCGGCGAGCGCCATCAGCTCGGCCGTGCGCACGCCGAACAGGGGTCGCCACAAAAGCGGCGCCAGCGCGAGGGCCAGGGCGGAGAGCAGGGCGCCGCCGAGCAGGCTCATGAGCGTCGCGGCGTGCAGGTGCTCGGGCTCGATCTGCTCGCGCTGCACGAGTGCGGAGGCGAAGCCCTCGAAAGTCAGGATCGTCGCCAGCGGCAGAAAGATGAGCGCCACGGCGGCGCGGCCGAAGGCCGCGGGAGAGACAAGGCGCGCCAGTATCACCATCGCCGCCAGCGCCAGCGCCTCGCTTGCCACGCGCGTCAGCATCAACCAGCGGATGCCGCTGAGCGTGGCCTCTTTCAGGGATTCTCGCGGCAAGTGTGGTACCCGCCGATGCAACGAGGGCAAGTGTGCACAGCTTGCAAGCTGGCGCCGGGCAGGGCCGTTAGTCGGGCGAGATGCCAGTCAGCGCTCCGTCAGCAGCGACTTGCCCCGGCTGCACGGCGCCTCTGCAGGGGGAGATCCTGCTGCGTGGCCACGATCGTCTGATGGGTGGGCCAGGGGTCTTCGCGGTGCTGCGTTGCAGTGAGTGTGGGCTGGTCAGCACGCAGCCGCGGATCGGTCCGGAGCAGTTCGCCGAGTACTACCCGGTGGGCTATCAGCGGGAGCCGCGTGCAAGCCTGGTGGAGCGTGCGCGCCTGGGGGCGATTATCCGCTTTGGTCCCTACCGCGCGCTCGGGCGGCGCCGCCCGGGGCGGCTGCTGGATGTGGGCTGCGGCAACGGCGAGCTGGCGCGGGCCTTTGCGCGGAGCGGCTGGCAGGTGGCGGGCGTGGAGCCGGGGAGCGAGGCGGCGGCGCACGCACGGGCGGGCGGCGTGGAGGTGCACTGCGGGACGCTCGAGGATGCACCCTGGCAGGGGCCGAGCTTCGACGCGGTGATCTTCAATCACTCGCTCGAGCATGTGCCCGATCCGGTGCTTAGCCTGCGCCAGGCGGCGGCGCTGTTGCGCGCGGGCGGCGTGGTGGCGGTGGGGGTGCCGAACTTCGGTTGCTGGCAGCGTCGCGTATTTCGTGCTCGCTGGTTTCAGCTGGATCTGCCGCGCCATCTACAGCACCTCGACGCGCGTACGCTGGGCGCGCTGCTGGTGCGCGCTGGCCTGCGTCCGGTGGAGCGCACATCGGTTTCGATGCGACCGAGCCTGCTGATGAGCCTGCAGTACGCGCTCTTCGGCCGCGCGCGCTGGATGGGCCGTGGGCTGCGCCTGGGCGCCTGGGCGCTCGCGCCGCTGCTGCTGGTGCTCGACCGTTTTGTGGCGGGCGACTGTCTGCACATGCTGGCGGTGAAGGACGCGTGAGCGCCGAGTTTCATCTGCGCGCGGGGTCGATGGGGGACGCGCCGATGCACGTGCACGAAGGTCGTGCTGGGGGAGGGGGCGGGCGCGATGTGGTGTTCGTGTTCTCGTATGTGACGTGGCAGGCGGCGGCGCGGCGCGGCTGGTTCATGCCCGAGGATCGCCTGGCAAGAGCGCTGCTCACACACCCACGGGTGCGGCGGGTGCTGGTGTGTGAGCACATGCGCAGTCTGCCCATCCGGCTCGCGCGTGACCTTGCCGAACTGCCCTCAGCGCGGGTGCGAGCCGGGTTCCCTGCCTCAGAGCGGGCACAGCTGCTGCGCCCCACGCGGCTGCGTCGCAGCGATCCGGTCTCGCTGCGGGGGGTCGCGCGCATGGCCGGCGCCTGGGACCGCGCGCTTGAGCGCGCCGTTGCGCGCATGGGGCTGTGCGAGCCGGTGGCGATCGTCAACCACCCGCTGCTGGCGGGCTTCGGCGAGCTGCGTTGGGCGCGCGCGGTGACGTTCTATGCCAGCGATGACTGGGGTGCTTATCCGCCGCACCGCCGCTGGTGGCCGGCCTACCGTGAGAGCTTCGCCGCAGTGCGTGTGCGCCGCCGGCGCGTGGTGAGCGTGTCCGAGACGCTACGCGAGCGCCTCGCGCCGACGGGTCCGAGCGCGGTTATCCCCAATGGTCTTGAGCCGAGCGAGTGGATCGGCGACCCCACGCCGCCGGCGTGGCAGCGCGACATGCTGCGTCCGCTGCTGCTGTATGTGGGCTCGCTCGACGCGCGCCTGGATGTTCCGGGTGTGGTGGCCATTGCGCGGGCGCTGCCGCAGGCCACCGTGGTGCTGGCGGGCCCGTTGCTCGACTCCGGACACCTCGCTCCACTGCGCGCTGAGCCCAACGTCGAGATCCACGCGGCCCTGCCGCGCGGCGCCGTGGCGGGCTTGATCCGCGTCGCCGACGTGGGCCTCATCCCCCACATACGCTCGGCCCTCACCGAGGCCATGAGCCCGCTCAAGCTATATGAGTACCTCGCCGGGGGGCTGCCCGTGGTGGGCGCCGATCTCGCCCCCCTGCGTGGTGTGGATCCCCGCGTGCTGCTGGTCGGCGACAGCGCGGGCTACCCGGCGGCCGTTGCCCGCGCCCTGGCCCTGGGCCTCGCGCCCGAGGACGAGCGCCTGACATTTGTGCAGACCAACTCCTGGGCCGCGCGGCATGAGCGACTGCTGGATCTCGCCTTGGCGTGAGCGCCGTCCTCCGGGCGCAGGCTGATCGGCGTATAACTTGAAGTTCGATCTGTCACCCGTCGCGCAACTCCCGAGGAGGATGACTGTGCCATCCGAGGATCAGACAGCCGACCGGGGCGCCGAAGACAGCTCGCCATCCGATCTGCGGGGACGACGCATCAAGGCGCTTGAGGGCGAGTACGGCAACCGCTTCCTGCTGGAACCCGCCCCGGATGACAGGCTGCCCAAGAGCGGCATGCCCGCCGATGAGGCCATGCGTCTGGTGGGCGAGGAGATCCTGCTCGACGGCCTGCCGATGCGCAATCTCGCCACCTTCGTGACGACCTGGATGGAGCCCCAGGCGGATCGGGTGATCGCCGAATCGCTGCACACCAACTTCATCGATCACGCCGAGTATCCGCAGACGGCCGAGATCGAGCAGCGCTGCATTCGTATGATCGCCGACCTCTTCCACGCTCCGGGCAAGACGACGGGCGCGCGCACGCAGGGCTCCTCGGAGGCGATCATGCTTGGAGCGCTGTCGCTGAAGTGGAAGTGGCGTGCTCGACGCCAGGCGCAGGGCAAGGCCGTGGACCGCCCCAACCTCGTCTTCGGCGGCGACGTGCACGTGGTGTGGGAGAAGTTCTGCCGCTACTTCGACGTCGAGCCGCGCATCGTGCCGCTGAAGCGCGACAAGTACACGATCGGTCCCGAGGATGTGGAGCCGCATGTCGATGAGAACACGATCGGTGTGGCCGCCGTGCTCGGTACCACCTTCACCGGACACGCCGATGACATCAGGGGCATCAACGACCTCCTGGTGGGGCTCAAGAATGAGCAGGGCCTTGATGTCCCCCTGCACGTCGACGCCGCCAGCGGGGGCTTTGTGTGGCCCTTCCTCTACCCGCACACGGAGTGGGACTTTCGCCTGGAGCAGGTTCGCTCGATCAACGTCTCCGGCCACAAGTTCGGGCTCGTCTACCCCGGCATCGGCTGGCTGGTGTTCAGGGAATCAAGCGATCTGCCCGAGGACCTCGTGTTCTACGAGAACTACCTCGGCAAGCGTGACGCCACGTTTACCCTCAACTTCTCCACCGGCTCCTCGATGGTGCTCGCGCAGTACTACAACTTCGTGCGCTACGGCCACGACGGCTACCGCTACATCATGGAGATCATGCAGTACAACGCCCGCCTGCTCGCCAAGGAGATATCGGTGTGCGGCGACTTCACGCTGATCGGCGACGAGCACGAGGAGCAGCTGCCGCTAGTCGCCTTCCAGCTCACCGAGGGCCACGAT
>DATBPO010000109.1:0-4357 GCA_036561265.1 Solirubrobacteraceae bacterium
GCCGTGCCTGAGCGTCCCGTGCATCTGATCGTCCGCGACGATGAGGTCCGCAGTCGCCTGACTGTTTTCTTCCGTCTGCTGCTGGCCATCCCCCATCTGATTTGGCTATCGCTGTGGGGCATCGTCGCCTTCCTGGCGGTCATCGTCAACTGGTTCGCAACGCTCTTCGCGGGTCAGTCGCCACAGGGGTTGCACAACTTCCTCGCGGCCTATATTCGCTATGCGATCCATGTCGGCGCCTATCTCTTCCTCGTCGCCAACCCCTTCCCCGACTTCACCGGCAAGCCGGGCTACCCAATCGATGTCGAGATCGCTCCGCCGCAGCGCCAGAACCGCTGGACAGTGGGCTTTCGTCTGATCCTGGCGATACCGGTGCTGATGCTCGCGGGAGCCCTTGCCTCAAGCGGAGCGCGCATTGGCGGCTCCAGCAGCGCCGGTCTGCTCGGCACGGTTGCCTTCCTCGGCTGGTTTGCCACCCTGGCACGCGCGCAGATGCCGCGGGGCCTACGCGATGCGGGAGCGTACGCCCTCGCCTTCTCCGCCCAGCTCGACGCCTACCTGTTCCTGCTCACCGACCGCTACCCCAACCCCGACCCCCTGGCGGCGCTTGACGAGGTTCCGCTGCGCGCGGACCCCATCCGCCTGCAGGCCGATGCCGAGCTGGGCCGCTCGCGGCTGACGGTGTTCTTCCGCCTGCTGCTCGCCCTGCCTCATTTGATCTGGCTGTACATCTGGGGCATCGTCGCCCTGTTTGCGGTGATCGCCAGCTGGTTCGCAACCCTCTTCCAGGGACGCTCACCGGCCAGCCTGCACGGCTTCCTCGCGGCGTATGTGCGCTACCAGACCCATGTCTATGCCTACCTTTTCCTGACGGCCAACCCGTTCCCCGGCTTCACCGGCCAGGAGGGCAGCTATCCTGTTGACCTCTCGATCGACGGGCCCCGCGAGCAGAATCGCTGGAAGGTCGGCTTTCGCATCGTCCTGGCGATACCTGCTCTGTTCGTGGCGGGCGCCTATGCCAACGTCCTGATCCTCGCCGCGATCCTCGGCTGGTTCGCCGCGCTGTTCACGGGCCGGATGCCGAATGGGCTGCGCGCCGCCCAGACGCTCGCGCTGCGCTACTCGGCGCAGACCAACGGATATCTCTACCTGCTCACCGACAGCTACCCCTACAGCGGGCCGAGCTTGAACGCAGTTGCGACGAGCGATGCGCCCCCTGCGGCGCCGCCCGTGCCAATGCCAGCATGAGGTATGTGCAGCTCGCCCCACGGTCCCCTCTGAGGAGTGCAGACCCCTGCAGGGGCAGTCCGCCCGACAGAAGCAAGCTCGGGTGGGTACTCCCTGCTACTCGCCGGCGAGCGCCTGCAGCAGGTCTAGCTTCGCCGCGCGCCGTGCAGGCGCCTGCGCGGCGATGACGCCGGCGAGCGCCGCGACGAGCAGCAGCACGATCAGGGTCCCGACGGGGATCGAGAGCACGAAGCCTGAGCTGGAGAGTGCGCGGGCGGCGATGACGGCGCCAATCACTCCGATCACGAGACCGAGCACCCCGCCGATCAGCGCGGTGATGATCGACTCGTAGCGGATCATCTGGCGTACCTGTCGGCGCGAAGTCCCGATCGCGCGCATCATGCCGAGCTCGCGGGTGCGCTCGTAGATCGAGAGGATCAATGTGTTGACGATGCCGAACAGCGAGACGATCACCGACAGGGCGAGGAGCACGTAGATCAGCGCCAGCAGCGTGTTGATCTGGTTGGCCTGATCCTGCTTGAACTGCGCCGCCGTGCGCGACTTGGCCTGCGGGAAGTACGTGGCGAGCAGCCGGTTGACCGCGGGCTGCACCTGCGCGTTGCTCGCGCCGGGTGCGTATGAGACGAAATCCACAGCGTCTTCGCGCTGACCGAAGTCCGCACGCGCGAGCTGCCGGGAGATCGTGAGGTCGCCCAGCAGACGCGCGTTGTCGGTGGCGATGCCGCGCACCGTCAGCGGGATGACGAGTTCAGTAGGCGTCAGCACGTGGATGGTCTGTCCTACCTTCAGATGGTGGGATTCGGCGTAGCCCTTAGTCACGATCGTGCCGCCCATCCCCAGGCTCTGAAGCGTTGCCGGCGAGCCCTCCTTCCATTCGATCCGGTAGACCTGCCCGAACGTGCTCGGATCAACCGCGGTGACGGTTGAGTTGGAGCTGCCTCCCCGGAACCGTGCCTTGGTGAACGCGATCGGGGTGGCGCTGGCAACCCCGGGCACCCGACGCAGCGCCGGCGCCACGAGCGCGGGAATGCCCTGTTCGTTGCCCGCCTGCGAGTTCTCCACGATCAGATCGCCCGCGAACGAGCGGCTTACGGCGCGGTCGATCGAAGCCTTCGTGCCATCCGCGAGAACCGCCACGAAGGTCACAAGCGCCAGGCCCACGGTGAGCGCCGCAGCCGTGACCAACGTGCGCCCCGGCTGACGGATGGAATTCTCACGTGCCAGATGCCCGGTGATGCCGCGCCAACTGACGAGCGCTCCAACCGCCCGCGCGAGCGGCCGGACGATCAGATAGCGCCTCCTGAACAACCGCCGGCGACGCTCGATCTCTACCCCCTCGCGCATCGCCGCGATCGGCGGAACGCGTGTGGCCCGCACGGCGGGCATCAACCCGGCCAGCAGCGTCACGATCGTCCCCACCAACAGCGAGACCACGATCGTGCGTGTCTGCAGGACCGTTCCGCTGTCGGGCAGGTCCGCGCCAAAGGACTTGAACAGCTGATCGAGCGCGGGTGCCAGTGCGATACCACCGAGCAAGCCCAGCACGGAACCAGCCACTCCCAGGAGCACCCCTTCAAAGATGACCTCGCTCAGGATCTGCGCACGCGATGCGCCGAGCGTGCGCAGCAGGCCGAACTCGCGCGTGCGCTGGGCCACGGTGATCGAGAAGGTGTTGAAGATGATGAAGGCGCCCACGAAGAGTGAGACGTAGGCGAAGATCAACAGGAAGGTGCGCAGGAAGCCAAGGTTGCTTTCGAGGTCCGAGGTCTGCTTGGCGGCCTGCTGTTCGCCGGTGCGCACTTCCACCGTGCGGGGGAGCAGCGCGCGGATGCGGTCACGCAGCGCAACCGGCGTTACACCTGGCTGCGCGGCGACATCGAGCTGGTCGAACTGCCCCTGCTCCCCAACGACCCGCTGCGCCTCCGCCAACGTCAGTATCGCTGCACCGGCTCCGCCGAAGGACTGGCTGCCGGCGAACTTCACGATGCCCACAATCAAATAGCGCTTGGCCGGCGCCGAGCCGGCGATCTGCATCTGCTCGCCCAGCTTGAGGTTTGCCCGTTCCGCGGTCGCCTGGTCGATCGCCACCTCATCCGCGTTGACGGGGAAGCGCCCGGCGACTGGAGAGAAAGACTCAAAGCGCTTGGGCACCTCGGCGGCGACGAACGCCGGCGCACCACCGGTCGTCAAGCGCTTGCCGTGCGCGTCGAAGAAGGTGCCCACGCTGAAGATCCCGCCCGATGCCTCTGCCACCCCCGGTACCGCCCGCACGCGCGCGAGCATGGCTTCGGTGATCGGCGAGACTTCCGAGATAACCCTGCTTCCCAGCCTCTGCGCGGGGGTGACGACAACGTCGTGGCCCTTGTTGGCGGTCTTGAAGATCCCCGCGAAGGAGTTGTTGATGGTGTCCGTGAGGATGTAGGTGCCGGCCATCAACGCCACACCGAGCGCGATCGCGATGGCCGTAAGCGCCACCCGCAGCTTGCGCTGCATGAAGCCGCGCAGCACCAGCGCCAGCATCAGCTGGCGGACTTCATCAAGTCGAGGGCCTCCTCGGCCGTGGCTGCCTCGCGGTCGTGCACGATGCGCCCATCGGCCAGAACCAGCAGACGATCGGCGAACGAGGCCGCGTGCGCGTCGTGGGTCACCATCACCACGGTCTGCCCAAAGTCATCGACAGCGTGGCGCAGTAACTCCAGCACATCACCCGAGGCCTTGGAGTCCAGATTGCCGGTGGGCTCATCGGCGAACACCACCGCCGGGCGCGAAATCAGCGCGCGCGCCACCGCCACACGCTGCTGCTGGCCGCCGGACATCTCCGCGGGCCGGTGGTGCAAGCGATCACGTATGCCGATCGTGTCGATCAGGCGGTCAAACCACTCCTGGTCGGGTTTGCGCCCCGCGATCGACAGCGGCAGCAGGATATTCTCCTGCGCGCTCAGCACCGGCAGCAAGTTGAAGGTCTGGAAGATGAAGCCCACGCGGTCGCGGCGCAGCAGCGTCAGGCGCTTGTCATCGAGCGCAGTCAGCTCCACCCCATCGAGGCTGACCGTGCCCGAGGTCGGCTGGTCGAGTCCGGCGAGGATGTGCATCAGCGTCGACTTGCCCG
>DATBPO010000110.1:0-11128 GCA_036561265.1 Solirubrobacteraceae bacterium
GACTGGTAGCCGCGCGACTCGGAGATGAGGTCGACCATTTCGGTGACCGTGTTGACGTTGGGCATCTTCACATAGCCCTTGGCGTCGGCATCGGGGTTGCCGGGGTCGTAGATCTGCTGGTCGGGCGTACCGTCGGCGACTATCCCCGCGACCTTGACCCCGCCCGAGGTGGCGCCCGCCTGGGCGCTCATCGCGCCGGCCAGTGCGGTGCCGAAGCCCGCCGTGCCGACCTGTTCGAGCTCAACGTCCTGGCGCTGGTAGGGCTGGCCGCCCGCGCCGCGCGTGGTCTGCGCGTTGGCAAGGTTCTCGGAGGTCACATCCATGCGCACGCGCTCGGCCGAGAGGCCGCTGCCTGCGATGTCAAGGGCGGGGATCAGGCCCATCTCTAGCTCACGCCCATCGCGGATCGCAGGATGCCGTCGCGCGCGCCCAGCACCTGGGTCAGCGCCTGATAGTCAAGGCCGTTCTCGGCCAGCTGCGCCGACTCCTGATCGATGTTCACGCCGTTGCCGTTGGGGCCGGCGGCGCCGGGCTGCACTTCGGGTGAGAACTGCACGCCGGCCAGCGATTCTTCGCCGCCGGCCATAGCGCCGCGCAGCGTCGACTCGAAGTTGACGTCCTCGCGCTGGTAGCCGGGAGTGTCGGCGTTGGCCACATTGTTGGTCAACAGCGTCTGGCGCAGCCACGCACCGCGCATGCCGGCCTCTAGGGCGAGTTGTGTGGTGTCAAGGAGAGACAAGGTAGGGAAGGCTCTTGGCTGTGCCCTCCTTGGGCCACTTTCCGACCCCATCCTTGAGGGCGGCTGCCTGGTCGAGGTCCAGGTCCCTCCCGTCATCGGCCGCGCGCGGGCAACCTTTAGATCTGATTGGAGGGTGGCGCAGACGGCCAGAGGCCGTCGAGCTGGGCCCCTCCTCACCAGTCACTACGCGCTGCGATCGATCCTGCGAATGCGCCGGCGCTCCTGCTGCGCGTAGCCGTGCGCAACTCGGCTGGCCTGTGCGGTGGTGCGCACGTCGCAGAGCATCGCCTCGCGCAGCCGCAACAGCTCGGCGTGCGTGCGCTCGTGCGCCAGCGCCGCGCGCTCCAAGAGCGGTCGTGCCTCCAGCGGAGGCCGTGTTGGGAGCTGGCCGACGAGCGCACGCCACTCCTCGCCGAGGGCATGCAGGTCGTCGATGCGCCCCATCCCTGCCAGCTCCAGCTCGCGCTCGGAGAGCTCTAGGATTGCCACATAGGGATCGAGCGTAGCCGCGGCGGTGCTCATCCGGCGACCATCCTGGGTCGCTCGTGCTCGGCGAGGACCGTCCACGCTTCGCGCAGCTCGCCCAGGAGACCCGAGACCTCTTCGAGCATGCGTGTGTCCTGGCCCATGCGCCCACGATTGAGGTGTGCCAGGCAGAACTGGTAGATCGCATGCAGCCGCTCTGAGATCTGACCCTGCTCCCGGTCAAGCGTCCCATCGAGCTGGCCGATGATCAGCTCCGCACGGCGCAGCGTGTTGTGCGCGCGCTCAACCTCATCGTGCTCCATCGCAACGCACGCCTGGCGCAGGAAGCGCCGCGCCGCGTCGTAGAGCATCACCACAAGCTCGCCGGGCGAGGCCGACAGCACGGCGCTCTGGCGGTATGCCTGCGGCGATGCCGTCAAGGGAGCCATTCTCCTATGGTGATCGGCAGCGATCGGGAGATGTTGAGGCTCTTCTAGCTGCCCGAGGACTTCGAGCTCGATGCGGCGATCGCGGCGGTGTTCGCCGTGATCGCGTTGATCTGCCCCGTCAGCCAGTTCTGCTGCGCCTGGATCTGGGACATCGCGGCTTCCATCGCGACGAACTGCTGCTGCAGTGACCTCTGGCGGATTTCGAGCATTTCGTTCATGCTCGTGATGTGCGCGCCCAGCTGCGCGATGCTGGTGGTGTCGCCTGTGATCCTCGCATCCAGCGTGCCCCCGGGTTCGGCGTCCACGTTGACGAGCTTCTGGAAGCCCAGCGACCACTTCTGCAGCATTTCTTCAACGCCCTTGGGGTTAGTCTGGATCGCTTCGGAGAGCTTGGTCGTATCGATCTTCAGTTCGCCTTCCACCGCTCCTTGTGAGGGGACGGCGCTACCAGAGGCCGTGCCGGTGCTCACGCCGATGTCATTCAGGCTCGTGATTTCGCCCGTGAGACCTTCCGCCGGGGTGTAGATGGCCTGGCGCATGTTGTCCACCAGGTTGCCCAGGTCGCTGTCGCCGAACAGCGTTCCCGTGCCGAGTTCTCCGACCGTCTGAGGGTGTTCGGGTGGCTTGGTCGTCAACTGATTGTGGATCTGGCCGACCGTCGAGTTGTACAGCTTCACAAACGATTCCACCTGAGCGGTGATCGTGCTGACGCTTGCCCCGGGGGCCCCCACGTCGATCGTCACCGGACCGCTCACCGTTGTCAGGCCTCCCAAGTTCAGCGTCACACCGGCGATCGCATTCTTGACGGTGTTGGAGCTGGAGGTGCCCGCGACCCCATCGACGGTGAATTCGGCGTCCTTGCCCTGCTTGGCCGTGCCCGCCACTTCGCTCAATGTGCCGCCGGCGTCGGAGACCGCAATGAAGCCTTCGCCGGTGTTGCCCGTGGTGCGGTTGGAGAGCACAAGCTTGCCTTCTTCCAGGGCCGCCGCATACACCGTGGCGTTACTGTCGGAGTTGATCGCACTAGCGACTTCCTGGATACTCGCGCCGGCCTTCACGCTGATTTCCTGTCCGTCGATCGTCAAGGTGTCAGCGCTGGCTGGGCTCGTGAAGGTGAAGGTGCGCTGCGCCGAATTGGCCAGCTGCGTGACGTTCACCTCGTAGCCGCCCACGCCCGCGCCCTTGGTGCTGAGCGCGGTGATCTGGCTCGGGTTGCTCGAGGTGACCGTCTGCGAGGTTTCAAACAGCGCCGGCGAGGACAGGTCTGCGGCCGAGAATGACAGCTGTTGCAGGGCGGTCTGGATCTGCTGCAGCTGCGTCTGCTGTGCCTGCAGCGTGCTCTGCTGATTGGTCAGCTGCGCCACCGGCCGGCGTTCCACCGCCATCAGCGCGTTGATGATTTCGTTGGTATTCAGCCCTGAGGCAAGACCGGTGATGTTGATCGGCGCGCCCGCGCTCGAACCCGTGATCGGTGTGGTGGGCATCGCCGCGCTCCTACTCCAGCGGCTTTCCGGCCGCCACCTCAAGCGCCTCGGAGGGTGAGATCGTGCGCAGCACGTGTCCGCTGCTGTCACGCACCTCCACAGTCATGCGCCCGCTTGCGGAATCGTGCGCGAAGTGCAGTTCGCGGCCCTGCGCCCGCAAGGCATCGTGCACGCGCGCTGCGCTCGCCATTTCATCGAGCACCTCCTGGGGGGGACCCGAGGGGAAGGTTCGCAGCGACACCGAGGGCGCCAGCGGCGGGAAGGCTGCGCTGGTGGCGTCCGGGCGCCGTGCGCCACCGGCGCCGTGCGCGGCGCGCGTCGTGATCGATCCCTGCATGGGCGGGATGGGCGAGCTCATGCCGTATTCCTCCTGGGTGCACTCTCTGCGGTCCCGTCCTTGGGCCGCCTCGCTCTTTGACTTGTCCATCGTGATCGACCCCTACCCCTGAAAGCTTTAGGCTGCCGCGCGCTGCTCGACATCCTCGTCCACATGGTGCTCGTCCTTCGAGCCCTCGCCGTCTGGTGCTTCGGCCGCATCCTGCCGCACCGCAGCCACCCGCTCGAGCAGGGCTGCCGCGGCGGCATGCTCGGGTGCCACAGCAAGCGCGGCACTTGCGAACTCTCGCGCCTCGCGCGCCATGTCCTGGCGCTCGGCCACACGCGCAAGCCCGAAGAGCGCGCGCACGTCCTCGGGCTGCTCGCCGCACACCGCGAGCCACTCCTGCGCGGCGCTGGCCGCAAAGCCGCGGCGCAGATAGAGCTCTCCCAGCAGCTCCCTGCGCTCGCGCGCCGACAGCGCAGTGCGCTCGATGAGCCCCAAGGCGACTTCGAAGACCTCAAACTCGTGCACTCTCAATAGCGCCTCGAGGATGGTCTCCAGCAGTCCGAGCGCCTCCTCGGCGAGCTCGACCGCGGTCTCGCGGCCGCTTGCCAGCTCAAACCACGCGCTGAGGAGGTCGAGCTCGGCCGCGCTCATGCCGCTGCCCTGCGCGCGCGCCAGCGCGGCACCTGCTCCAACCCTGTCGCCGCCGGTCAGACGGGCGAAGATCTCGCTGCGGCAGGCCATGATCGCCAATGGGTCCTCGGTGTGGATCTCGCAGGCGACTGCCGCCGCCTCAGCGTAGCGGCGCTGCGCCAAGAGCGTCTCAGCGAGTGCCACCCGCGCGCGGTCAGAGTGCGGCTGGCGCTCAAGCACAAGGCGGAACTGCTGCTCGCCGGCCTCGATCGCGCCGCCCTCGTACAGCGCGGTTCCCAGCAGAAAGCGCGCGGCGGCATTGGGCTCGGGCACGCGGCGCTCCACCTCCGCCAGCACCTGTGCCGGCGCTGAGCCTGACGCCAGCAGGGCGCTTGCGTAGGGCAGCAGCGCGCCGATGTAGTGCGGGTGCTCGCTTACACAGCGCTCCAAGAGCTCTCTGGCCTGCACCACCTCGCCGCGGGCGAGACGCAGTTCGCCGAGCGCCACTATCGGCAGGAAGCTGCCGCAGCCCACTGTCGCGGTGTAGCGGCTGGGGGCATCGCCCATCTCGATGCAGCGCTCGTACAGCTCCATGCCACGCTCGACATCTCCGAGCTGCACGTGAGCGGCGCCCTGCTCGAGCACCAGGTCGGTGAAGCCGGGGAAGCGGGTGAGTGCTTCATCCGCTCGCGCGATCGCCTGCGCGAGGCGCCCGCACGCACGCGTGGCTCGCACCAGGCGGTTGGCCAGCGCCGGCGCGAACTGGTAGGTGTCGCGCTCGGGGTCGCTACGCATCAGCTCCCACGCGCATTCGAACTCCGTAAGCGCCGCCTGCGGGTTGCCGGCGACCGCGTACTCCGCGCCGAGGTTGTAGTGCAGGAATGGCGTGTCCGTGCCCTCCTGCTGCTGCATGCGCAGCAGCTCGATGTTGCGCCGCGATTTCTCGCGCGCGTCGCGCACGGCGCCCAGATAGCCATAGTGCTCGACGCGCACGTTCGTGTACTCAAAGCGCTCGGGCAGGTGGCTCGGCAGTGTGTTCGCAATCTGCTCGTGCAGCCGCCCGCGATAGCGGTACTCAGGGCGGTTGCGAAAGACCCGCAGCGTGTTGTGCGTTACTGCGGTACCCGCGTCGAGCTCGCCGGTGTAGTTGGTCTCCGCCACATAGAAGGCCTCGCGCCACGTGCGACTCGTCAGCGAGCGCAGCAGCGGCGCGTCCTCGCGCACCAGCACCTCATCGGCGTCGAGCACGAGCATCCAGTCGCCCGTGGCGGCGTCGAAGGCGACGTTGCGCGCCTCACCGAAGGAGCCCGTCCACTCGCGCTCGATCACGCGCGCGCCGAAGGACCGGGCGATCTCGATCGTCGCGTCCTGCGAGCCTGTGTCCACGATCACCATCTCATCCACCGCGCTCTGCACTGCCTCCAGGCAGCGCCCCAGCATCTCCTCCTCGTCACGCACGATCATGCACAGGCTCAAACGCAGACCCTGCGCCGGCTGCGCGCGCTCGGCCACCGCCACGGCACGGCGCTCAAGCTCCCCGATCGCCGGATGTAGCTTCGGCGCGCGGTGCCTGCCCCGCAGCGAGCGGCGCCGCTCTCCAAGCGCCTGCAGGTTTCCGCTCGCCTCGCCCAGTCCCGGATCAAGACGCAGCGCGGCTTTGAATAGATCCTCCGCGGCGCGCAGGCTCCACAACTCGTACAGCGCCACGCCGGCGTAGTTGAGCAGCTTGGGCTCGCGCGCCTCGCATTCGAGTGCCTCTAGTGCGTGCGCTGCCACCCCGGCATACAGCCCCGGCAGGCGATCCTGGGGTGCATTCCCCGCGGCTTCAATGCCTCCCTCGGTCAGCTTCAGCGCCGCCTCGTAACAACGGTTGTAGTCGTGATCCTCGGCTGCGGAAGGCGTGGACATGGCGCCCACGGTCATCGACAGCCACCGCCGATACCTGAGAGCGATCCCGCTCCTCGCATGCGCTCGATTTTCTGGCAACGGGGATTCCGCGCTCAAGTGTCCGCCTTATGACACCGATTAGGCGTCTGTCTCCCGGGACGGAGACGGAGTGTTCCCTCGAAGTCGGAGCTGAAAAAATGCAAATCAAGGAGCAGGGCGCCGCCAGGGTCTCGGCCCCTGAAGTGCTGTCTTTGTGGCTGCGCTACAAGCGCACCGGCGACTCGCGTCTGCGCGACCGCCTCGTCTTCATCTTCATGCCGATGGTCCGCTACATCGTCTACCGCAAGGTCCGCGAGGTCCCTGCGCAGTGCGAGGTCGAGGACTTCCTTTCCTGTGGCCTTGAGGCGCTGTTGCGCTCGATCGATCGCTACGACCCCGAGAAGGGCGCCACGCTTGAGCAGTTCGCCTGGACGCGCATCCACGGCGCTGTGCTCGATGAGCTGCGCCGCCACGACTGGGCGCCGCGCTCGCTGCGCCGCTCCGAGCGTGCCATCAACAGTGCGCGCGAGCAGTTCGTCACAAAAAACGAGCGCCAGCCTACGCGCGAGGAGCTGGCCGGCGCCGTCGGCCTGCAGCCGGCAGAGCTATCGCAGCGCCTTGATGAGATCGCCCTCGCCGATGTGGCATCGCTGAACAAGACAGTGCGCTCGGAGGATTCCACCACGATCGAGCGCATCGACACGCTGCAGAGCACCGACGAGGAGGCCGATCCCGACCTCTGCGCCGAGCGCCACGAAGCCAAGGAACGCTTCCGCCGCGCCTTCGCGCAGCTGCCCGCGCGCGAGCGCCAAGTCGCGGTGCTGCTGTATGTCGAGGGGCGCACGCTGCGCGACATCGGCGCCCGTCTTGGCGTCTCCGAGAGCCGCGTCTCGCAGATTCACACCGAGCTGCGCCGGCGCCTGCGCGAGGAGCTCGCCGAGGACGCCGCGCTTTTCTCGGCCGTTTAGCGCTCGTAGGAGATTCACCGTAATTGTGCGCGGCGCAAGCCGCGCGGCGATGCGCGCTTTCCTGCCAGCACGCGGCCCACACGGCCGGCTCTGCCGGCCTCTCAAAAAATCCCTTACCTCAAGAAGTGAACTTCCCGGCCGAACACCCGAAGAGATGGACCTCGGTCTCTACATCGCTGCCACGGGTATGGTCGCTGAGCAGACCCGTCAGGACCAGCTCACCAACGATCTCGCCAACGCCTCGACGCCCGGCTACAAGCCCGATCACACGCCGCAGCGCAGTTTTGGTGAAATGCTGCTGTCAAACACTGCCAACGGGCAGCCGGTCGGGACGATCGACATGGGCGTGCAGCTCGGCTCGACGGTGACCGACATGACGCCGGCGGGGATGCACGACACCGGGCAGCCGCTCGATTTCGGCATCGTCGGGCCGGGCTTCTTTGCGGTCAAGACTGCACAGGGCGTGCGCTACACGCGCGATGGGCAGTTCAGCGCCTCCGCCACGGGGCAGCTCGTGGACCAGGCCGGCAATCAGGTGCTCGACCAACAGGGCAAGCCGATCACGGTGGGCGCCGGTGGGCAGGTTGCCGGCTCGGCGCTCGGCGTCTTTGAAGTGCCCAAGGCCGTCAAGCAGGGTGAAAACCTCTACTCCGGCAGCGCCTCGGGCAAGGGCACCGGCAGCGTGCGCCAGGGAGCGCTTGAGGAATCCGGCGTCGATGCCGCCAAGGCGATGGTCGACATGATCGGCTCCATGCGCACCTACCAGTCTGGCCAGCAGGCGATCCAGGCGATCGATCAGACGCTGCAGGCCGCGTCAACCCAGGTCGGCTCGCTGAGCGCGCCTGGATAGAGGAGGAAACACGATGCTCGAAGGTCTCTACGCAGCCGCCGCGGGCATGTCAGCCCAGCAGGAGCAGCTCGACGCCATCTCCAACGATCTCGCCAACGTCTCCACCACCGGCTACAAGGCGCAACGCGTGGGTTTCGAGGATCTTCTCTACAACCAGGTCAACCAGGCCGGCACCTCCACGACCACCGGCGCCGGCGCGCTGGCGGGCATCATCGGGCGCGACGGCGCGCAGGGCTCGCTGCAGCAGACCGGCCGTCCGCTCGACATCGCAATCGAGGGCGAAGGCTACTTTCAGGTGAAATTGCCCTCCGGTCAGACTTCGCTTACTCGCAACGGCGCGCTCAGTCTCGACGGGCAGGGCCACCTGGTGACTTCTGACGGCAGCCTGCTCGACCCGCCGATCACCCTGCCCGCCAAGGTCTCAGCGGCTGAAGTGAGCATCGCCTCCGACGGCACCGTCAGCGCGGGTGTCACCAAGCTCGGGCAGATCCAACTCGTCACTGTGGCCGCCCCCGACAAGCTGCTCGCCGACGGGCACGGCGGCTTCACTACCACCGCTGCCTCGGGCGCCGCCAAGGCTGCCGGCACCGTGCAGATCCAGCAGGGGGTGCTTGAGGGCTCAAACGTCGATATGGGCACCGAGATGGCCACGATGATGAGCACGCAGCGCAACTACCAGCTCGCCTCCAGCGCCATCAAGACGCAGGATCAGATGCTCGCCATCGCCAACCAGCTGCGTTCCTCATGACCATCTCCGGCCTGCCCCCGATCGATCCCACCTTCGAGCCGGCCTCCGTGCGCAACGGCTCGCCCGCGGTGCAGAAGGCCTATGCCTCGGCGCTCGACTTCGAATCGATGCTCGTGCAGCAGCTCTCGCAGTCGCTCAGCGAAACGAGCGGGCTCGGCGGCGAAGGGGGAGCGGAATCGGACTTGGCCGGTGAAGGTGGAGCGGAAGGCGGTGCCGGTGATCCCGGTAGCGCGCAGCTCTCCTCGCTGCTGCCGCAGACGCTCACCAACAGCGTGATGAGCCACGGCGGACTCGGCATGGCTCAGCAGCTGATGGGCACCCTGCTGCCCGCGAGCCAAACCGCGGTGACGGTCGGCGGGGGCTCGCTCGCGAACGCTCCCTCCGGCGCCGACGCTAAGGCGCAAATAGATCCCACCGGGGGAGTGCGGACGTGAGCACCCTCCTCGCTCCATCCGAGTACGAGACCTTGACCGGCGAGGTGCTGGCGCACCTGGACGCGCAGGTGGAGTCGGCGGCGCGCCTCCTGGAGGTGGTGCTGCAGCAGGGCGTTGCGATCCGCGCGCGCGACGTGCACGCGGTGGTGCGCTTCGCGGGGCTCTTGCATGGCGAGATGAGCCGGCGCGAGGCGATCGAGTCCGAGCGCTCGCGCCTCTTGGAGCAGAGCGGCGCGCTGCTGGGAATCGCGCCCGAGGCGGTGACGCTCACGCGCCTAGCGACGCTGATGGACCCCGCGCGCGCGGAGCAGGCGACGGCGCGCAGCGCGCAGCTGCGGGGGCTGTTGCATGAGCTCCAGCGCGAGCACGCCTGCAACCGCGCGCTGATGCGCCTGGAGCTGTCCTTCCTGGATCACCTCATGACCTCGCTGGCGCTCGATGGGGCGCACGGCTATGACCCGCAGGGCTCCACCTCCTCGACCTCCACCGGCGGTGCGCGCTCGCGCGGCGCGTTGCACGTGCTCGATTTGCGCGCCTGAGCTGCCGAAAACGTATAGAGCCATGTCGATTCCCACACTGCAAGGACTACAGACCGCCCTCTCGGGCCTGATCGCCAACCAGGAGGCGATGGATACGGCGGGGCACAACATCACGAACGCCAACACACCTGGCTACTCGCGCCAGACGGCGGTGATGCAGACCAATACTCCCCTGCCGATCGAGGCGATGTCGCAGCTCACCGGCGCGGGCGGGCAGCTGGGAACGGGCGTCACCGTCACCACCTTCACGCGCATCCGCAACGTCTATCTCGACGCCCAGTACCGCACGCAGAACGCCGCCCTGGGCGCGGCCTCCACAGAAGCCAACGAGCTGCAGCAGGCGCAGAGCGCATTCGATGAGCCCTCGAGCTCGGGGATCTCAAGCCAGCTCTCGGCTTTCTGGAGCTCTTGGAGCTCGCTGGCCAACTCGCCCTCCAGCGAAGCCGCGCGCGAGGGCGTGGTGAGCACCGGCAAGCAGCTCGCCACCACGCTGAACCAGTTGAGCTCACAGATCGCGACGATCTCAAACCAGGCCACGCAGCAGTACGCCTCGATCACCGGCCCCACGGGGCAGGTGCAGGGCGCGGCCAGCCAGATCGCGCAGCTCAACCACCAGATCCTGCTTGCAGAACAGGCCGGGCAAAAGCCCAACGATCTGCTCGACCGCCGCGATCAGCTCATCGACCAGCTCTCCGAACTGGCCAACGTGACGGTCACCCAGGCCGCCAACGGCACCGATACGGTGAGCTTCGGCGACGCCGCGCAGCCGCTCGTGGAAGGCAGCACCGTGAACTGGCCGCAGGAATTGACGCAGGCCGCGGGCGGCCAGCTGGGGGCGCTCCTGAAGGTCTCCGGCCCCGAAGGCCAGCTGGCCTCCTACCAGGGCGCGCTCAACGAAGTCGCGGGCATGCTGGCGGGCTCGGTCAACGCCTTGCACACCTCCACACCGTTCTTCAGCGGCAATACCGCGGCGAGCATCGCCGTTGCCGTGACGCCCGCCCAGGTACAGACATCCTCGACGGTTGCGGCCGGCGGCAACGACATCGCGCAGGCGATCGCGGCGCTGCGCGGCGGCGCGGCGGATAGTCGCTACGCGGGCCTCATCGCACAGGTGGGCAGCGACGTGCAGACGGCGCAGGACAATCAGACGACCTCGCAGGCGGTGGTGAGCGCCATCGGCAACCAACGCCAGAGCGTCTCCGGGGTGTCCCTGGATGAGGAAATGACGAACCTCATCAGCTTCCAGCGCGGCTATGAGGCCTCTGCGCGCACGCTCACCGCGATGGACCAGATGCTCGAAACGCTCATCGATCACACGGGCACGGCGGGGCTGTAGGGATGAGCGAGCGCATCACATCGGCGATGATGGCGGGCACGACGCTCGCCGACATCAACGCTGCCTTGAACGGCATGCAGCGCAGCGAGAGCGAACTGGCCTCGGGCAAGTCGATCCAGCAGCCCTCCGACAACCCCTACGGTGCCTCAAGGGCGATCGAACTGCAGAGCTCCATCGACGGCATGAGCTCCTACGCGGCCGGCGCGCAGGACGGCATCTCCTGGACGCAGACGGC
>DATBPO010000111.1:0-3317 GCA_036561265.1 Solirubrobacteraceae bacterium
GCGTAGAGCTGGTGGATACCCGCAACCACGGTGTGGCCTTCGGCTTCCTGCCGGGCCATCACATGGCTGTCACCTTCGTCATCGGGGTGGCCGTTTTGGGATTGCTGGTCTACTTCTTGCGTCACTCCAGCAAGCCGCTCATCTGGCTGCCCACGGGGTTGCTCATCGGGGGAGCGTTGGGAAACATCATCGATCGCCTGCGTGAGGGCTCGGTGACCGATTTCGTCAAGCTTCCCCTGGGCTGGCCGCCCTTCAATCTCGCCGATGCCTGCATCACTCTCGGTGTGCTGCTGCTGGTGCTGGTCGTGGAGGGACCGTCCGTCAAGCAGAGGTCCACCGAGGAGACCGAGCGGCCGAGCGCCATTGAGAGCCCGCGCAGCCCATGAGCGAGGCATTCACGATCGCCTACGAAGATGAGCACCTGCTGGTGGTGGATAAGCCGGCCGGCCTGGTCGTACATCCCGCCAGGGGTCACCGCGAGGGCACGCTGGCGCAACTGCTTGCGGGCACTGCCGCGGGCGGCGAGGATCCAGCGCGCGCGGGCATCGTGCACCGCCTCGACCGCGACACCTCGGGGCTCTTGGTGGTTGCGCGCTCCGAGGAGGTCCACGCCAAGCTGCAGGCGCTTTTGCGCGAGCGCAGGCTGGAGCGCGAGTACCTGGCGCTCGTGCAGGGCCGTCCACCCAGTCGTACGGGCACGATCGAGGCTTCTATCGGCCGTGACCCCAAGGTGCGCACGCGCATGACGGTCGGTGGTCACTTTCCTCGCGAGGCGCGCACGCGCTTTGAGCTGGAGCGCTCACTGGGTCGCTTCTCGCTGCTGCGCCTGCGCCTGGACACGGGGCGTACGCATCAGATCCGCGTGCACCTGCAGGCCATTGGGCATCCAGTCGCGGGCGACCCGGAGTACGGGAGCGCTGGCTTGCTGGGCCTTGAGCGTCAGTTTCTGCACGCCACCCGCCTGGCGTTCCCGCATCCCGTCGGTGGCGAGCCCATAGATGTGCGCTCGCCGCTGCCCGGGGATCTGCGCGGGGCGCTGGAGCGCGCCGAGCGCTCGGCTGACTCGCGGTGAGTGCACGTCCGGTTTGGTGCGCTGACCAGAGGAAGCCAGGAACGCTATCCTCTTCTGCTCATCCAAACCTCAACCCGTGACGGATACGGATTGCGGCCCTGCCCGGAGAGCGCCGATGCGTTCGAGATCCGGGTCCGCACCCCCGCACGGTGTCCCCGTACCAACACATAAAGGGAGCAAACTCGTGGCTCAGGTAGGAATCGCGGAGCTGCTGGAAGCCGGTGTTCATTTCGGCCACCAGACGCGCCGCTGGAACCCCAAGATGCGCCGCTTCATCCACGGTGAGCGTGGCGGCATCTACATCATCGATCTGCTCAAGACCTCGGCGCTGCTCGAACAGGCGCAAGAGTTCGTGGACACGCTTGCTCGCAGAGGGGGCACGGTGCTGTTTGTGGGCACCAAGAAGCAGGCGCGCGACACGATCGCGAGTGTCGCCGAGGAAGCCGGTATGCCGTATGTCAACCACCGCTGGCTGGGCGGGCTGTTGACGAACTTCCAGACCATCAACCTGCGCATCCGCCGCCTGCACGACCTCGAACGCTACGAGACCGAGGGGCAGCTGGCGCTGCTGCCGACGCGTGAGCGCATGGCCGCGCAGGCCGATCTGGCCAAGCTGCGCGCCAACCTGGGTGGCGTCAAGAACATGCAGCGCGTGCCCGACGCGATGTTCGTGATCGATCTGAAGACCGAGGCGATTGCCGTGCGTGAGGCGCAGCGCCTGCGCATCCCCGTGATCGGGCTGGTGGACACCAACTGCGACCCCGATGGCATCGACTATGTGATCCCGGGCAACGACGACGCGATGCGCTCGTGCGCGCTCATCACGAAGGCCATCGGCGATGTGGTCTCGCAGGGTTATGCGGTGTTCCGCGCCGAGGAGGAGCGCGCGCGCAAGGAAGCCGAAGAGAAGGCGCGCCGTGAAGCCGAGGAGCGCGCGAAGCGCGAGGCCGAGGAACAGGCCAAGCGCGAGGCCGAGGAAGCGCAGGCGCGCAAGGAAGCCGAAGAGCTCGCCGCGCGCGAGGCGGCGGCCCGGGCTGCGGCAGAGGCTAAGGCAGCCGCTGAGGCGGCAGCGGCACCCGCGCCGACTCCCCCCGTGGAGCCGGCTGCTGCGCAGGCGCCTGTGCCACAGACACCGGCTGAGCCCGAGTCGACCCCTGAACCCACCCCCGAGCCAGCTGCTGAGACCCCAGCGCCTGAGGTGCCTGCTGAGCCCGAGTCGACCCTTGAACGCACCCCCGAGCCAGTAGCTGCTGAGACCCCAGCGCCTGAGGCGCCTACTGAGCCGGCGACCGCCGAGCCGCAGCCCGCCCCGGAGCCTGCTGCCGAGACGCCAGCTCCAGGGGCCCCGCCAGAGCCCCAGCCCACACCAGAGCCCGCAGAGGAGGCCAGCGCATCGTGAGCGCCACAGAGATAAGTGCGAAGGACGTGAAGGCCCTGCGCGACCGTACCGGCGCGGGCATGATGGACTGCAAGAAAGCCCTCACCGAGGCCGCGGGTGATCTTGAGAAGGCGATCGAGATCCTGCGCGTCAAGCAGGGCAAGAAGATCCAGGACCTCGGCGAGCGCCTGGCCACCGAGGGGACTGTGCAGGCCTACGTGCACGCCGGCGCCAAGGTAGGTGTGTTGATCGAGGTCGACTGCAACACCGACTTCGTGGCCAATAACGAGGACTTCACGGGCTTCGCCCGCGACGTGGCGATGCAGATCGCCGCCTCGCCCACAGTTGCCTATGTCAGCCGCGAGGATGTCCCCGCCGATGCCCGCGAGGCCGAGTCGCGGGTGTACGAGCAGGAGGCCGCGGATAAGCCCGAGAACATCCGCGAGAAGATCGTAAGCGGCAAGCTCGATGCGTGGCTGGGAACGATCGTGCTGCTCGAGCAGGAGATGCACAACCCCAAGTTCGAGGGCAAGACCGTGCAGCAGCTGCGCGACGAGCTCACTGCGAAGACCGGCGAGAACGTCGTTATCCGCCGCTTCACACGGTTTGCGGTAGGGCAGTAGGCTCTTCCCGCAGTGCCCGACGACCCCGCTTTCAAGCGCATCCTGCTGAAGCTCTCCGGTGAGGCTCTCATGGGGGAGCTGCAGTACGGTACCGATCCCGAGCGCGTGGCCGCTGTGGCCAGGCAGGTGGCGGCGGTGCACGCGCGGGGGGTGCAGGTCGCCATCGTGGTGGGCGCCGGCAACATCTTCCGCGGCATGACCGGCGTGGCGGAGGGGATGGACCGTGCGACCGCCGACTACATGG
>DATBPO010000112.1:0-4360 GCA_036561265.1 Solirubrobacteraceae bacterium
AAGGACAGGCTGGTGCCGCCGACGGCGACGACGCGCGGCGAGGAGGCGGGGTAGCTGGGGCCTTCAAACCAGCCCGTGCCTTCTTCGAAGCGGCTGTTGTATTCATCCCAGTTGAGGTAGCCGGAGTCCCCGGAGGAGGCGGTGATCACGATGCCGGGGTGGTTGAAGGCGGAGCTGTCAAGCGGCGGCTCTTCGCCGCCCCAGGAGTTTGAGATCTCGCCCGTAGGCGCCCCCGCTGGCGAGGCCGTTGCCAGCAGCGCGGCGGCGGTGTTCTCGGCGGCGTCGAGGTTGAGGAAGGTGTCCGAGGTGGCCTCCACCAGCACGATGTGGCAGTTCTCGCACAGCGAGTGGGCGACCTGGATGTCGGTGGAGATCTCGATCGACCATTCGCCGTTGGGTGGGGGCAGCGGCGCGGCAAGGCCCTGCTGATTGACCTTCGTAAAGCAGCCGTTTTCGTTGTTGCATTCAGACAGGCCGTAGTGCTGGTCGAAGACCGTAAGGTCGGCTTGCGCGTTGGGGTCGTCGTAGGCGTCCACGATCGCGATCGTCTGCGGTTCGCTGCTTTCGATTGGGAGTTCGTAGGCCTTGTGCAGCTGCGCCGGTGAGAGGCCCGTCGCTCCGGGCGAGCTGCCCGCAGGCGTGACCAGCCGTAGCCCCAGGCAGGCCGCGTGCCCGGGGGCCGGGGCTGCGCAGACGGGCTTGACGGTGTCGGCCGCGGCGGCGCCGGGGAGCAGCCACAGCGCGGCGATCGCGATCAGGGACGTGGTGATATGGCGTCTTTGCATCGGGGGCCTATCGGCCGCAGCGGTCGGGAGCGTAGATTCGAGCACCAAGTTCGACGCTCATTCGAGATCAGCGAACACTGGTCACCAGAGTGCCACATCTGGATCGTGGCTAGGCTGCCAAGCCATGCCGCGCCCGTTCGGCTTCCTGCTGTCCTCCGACCCGCCGCCCAAGCGCGTAGGCGTGCTCACGGCGGCTGCGCTGGTGGCGCTGTGCACCCTGATCGTGTACCCGCTGAAGCACGCGGCGCCGGTGGTGTCGCTGGGCGTGGTGTACCTATTGGCGGTACTGGTGGTGTCGGCTACCTGGGGGGCGTGGCTGGGAGTGGCCACGGCGGTGGCAAGCGCATTGGCGTTCAACTACTTCCACCTGCCGCCGGTGGGCGAGCTGACGGTGCGGGACTCGAGCAACTGGGTGGCGCTGGTGGCGTTTGTCGTGGCGGCGGCGCTGGCGAGCTCGGTGGCGGAGGTGACGCGGGCGCGCACGCGTGAGGCGTTGGAGCGCCGCCAGGAGGCCGATCTGGCGGCGGAGATGGCGCGGTTGTTGCTGCGCGGGGGCAGCCTGGCGGAGACGCTGCCAACAGCCGCGGCAAGGTTGGCGCAGGCGCTTGATCTGCCCTCGGCCGCGATCGAGCTCGAGGCCGTGGAGGGCGATGAGCGCCGCGTGGCGTTTGCGCTACGGGAGGGCTCAAGTCGCCTGGGCACGCTGGTGGTGCCGGCGGGCACTCCGGAGCGCGACTTGCGCCGGCTGCAGGAGCGGGTGGTGCCGGCGCTGGAGGCGCTGTTGAGCGCTGCGCTTGAGCGCGAGGGGCTGCAGGGGGAGGTCGTGGAGACGGCGGCGCTGCGCCGCGCGGATGTGGTGAAGACGGCGCTGTTGCGGGCGGTGTCCCACGATCTGCGCTCACCGCTGACGGCGATCGCCACGGCGGGCGAGGCATTGGCGCTTGAGGGCCTGCGGGCCGGTGAGCGCGAGGAGCTGGCGGCGCTGATCCTGGGGGAGACCAAGCGCCTGGCGCGGCTGGTGGACAACCTGCTCGATCTCTCGCGCCTGGAGGCGGGCGCGGCGGAGCCGCGACGCGAGTGGACCTCGATGGAGGAGGTGATCAGGGGGGCGGTCGACGAGCTCGGCGGCCGCGATGGCGAGTGGGCGCTGTCGCTCGATCGCGAGCTGCCGCTGGTGCTGGCCGACCCCACACAGCTGGAGCGCGCGATCGTGAATGTATTGGAGAACGCGCGGCGCCACAGCGGCGGGCACCCGGTGTCGGTGCGCGCGCGGGCAGTGCGCGGTATCGGCAGCGCCGGCTCGGGCCGGGGGCGGGGTGCGGGTGGCGGTGCCGGCAAGCTGATCGTGCGCGTGGTGGACCGCGGCCCGGGCATTCCTCCGGCGCAGCTGGAGCGCGTGTTCGAGCCCTTCTACCGCGCGGGCACGGCCGGCGGCGGGCACCGCGGCTCGGGGCTGGGCCTGGCGATCGCGCGCGGCTTCACGCAGGCCAACGGGGGAGAGCTGCACGTGGAGTCGCTGCCCGGGCAGGGCGCCACGTTTGTCTTCGAGCTGCCCTTGCCCGCCGCGGAGCCCGATGAGTCCTGAGGCCCCGCGCATATTGGTGCTCGATGACGAGAGCCAGATCTTGCGTGCGCTGAAGGTGGTGCTGCGCGAGGCGGGTTTTGAGGTGGTGGCCGCGGAAACGGCGCAGGAGGCGCTGGATCGCGCGGCGGTGCGTCCGCCACAGGCGGCGATCATCGACCTGGTGCTGCCCGACGGCGATGGGATTGAGGTGACGAGGCGGTTGCGCGAGTGGAGTGAGATGCCGATTCTGGTGCTCTCGGCGGTGGGCGAGGAGGAGCAGAAGGTGCGCGCGCTGGAGGCCGGCGCGGATGACTACATCACCAAGCCCTTCGGCGCGCGCGAGCTGGTGGCAAGGCTGCAGGCGGCGCTGCGCCGCGCCGGGCGCTCCGAGCACGAGCCGGCGGTGACGGTGGACGGTCTTGAGATAGACCTCGCGGCGCGGACCGTGAAACGCGACGGGGAGCTGATTCACCTGACCCCGATCGAGTTCGACCTGCTGCGCATGCTCGTGCGCAATCGCGGGCGCCTCTTGACGCACCGTGCGCTTTTGAGCGAGGTATGGGGGCCGGAGTACGTCGATGACATCCAGCCGCTGCGCACACACATCGCGCGGCTGCGCGCCAAGATCGAGCCGGCCGGGCGACCGAAGTACATCGTCACCGACCCCGGTGTCGGGTACAGGTTTTCAGGTTAAAAGAGGAGAGGCTCCGCTTCGCTCCGCCGTGTGGGCCGCGTGCGAGGGTAACTACGCATGTCGATCGCGCTGTCGCGCTCAGAGTGCGAGAGCGTAATGAAATCGTTATACCCGCGGCCCTGATCGTCACGCGGCCGTGATGCTGGGGCGCGCATAGTGTGGTCATGGACATTCTGGCAATCGCACTGGGCATCGTGATGTTCGCCCTGCTGCTGTGGATGGTCGAGGGGATCGACCGGGTATGAGCGGCGCAGATCTATTCGGTCTCATCGTGTCGGTCCTGATCATCGGCTATCTGTTTTACGCCCTGATCCGCGGAGAGAAGCTGTGACCTTTACGGGCTGGCTGACGATCGTGCTGTTCGCGGTGATCCTGACCGCGCTGGCGCTGCCTTTGGGCCGGTACATGGCGAGTGTGTATACGGGCGAGCGGGTGTTCTTGACGCCGGTGGTGGGATGGTTGGAGCGTCTGCTGTACAGGCTGCTACGCGTGGACCCGCAGCGCGGGCAGGACTGGAAGTCCTACGCGAAGAGCCTGTTGGTCTTCTCGGCCGCGGGCTGGCTGTTGCTGTATGTGATCCTGCGCACGCAGAACGCGTTCTATGTGCCGCACGCGCTGAACCCGCAGGGCTACCACAGCGCGCCGTGGAATGTGACATTCAACACGGTGTCGTCGTTCGTGACGAACACGAACTGGCAGTACTACAGCGGCGAGACGACAATGACATATCTGAGCCAGATGATCGGCTTGACGGTGCAGAACTGGCTGTCGGCGGGTGTGGGCATCGTGGTGGCGGTGGCGCTGATACGGGGGATCGTGGGGCGCAGCGGCAGCTCGCTGGGCAACTTCTGGCAGGATCTGGTGCGCACGATCCTGTACGTGCTGGGGCCGATCTCGGTGATCGGCGCGCTGGTGCTGGTCTCCCAGGGTGTGATCCAGAACTTCACGACTTACCTGACGGCGCACACGATCACGGGCCTGACACAGACGATCGCGATGGGTCCGGTGGCTTCACAGGAGGTGATCAAGGAGCTCGGCACCAACGGTGGTGGCTTTTTCAATGTGAACTCGGCGCACCCCTTCGAGAATCCCACGGGGTTCACCAATTTCTTTGAGATGCTGCTGGTGCTGATAATTCCGGCGTCGCTGGTGTTTGCGTACGGACGCATGGCGGGCAATCGCCGCCAGGGTTACGCGATCTTCGGTGTGATGATGGTGATGTTCCTGGGCGCCGTCAGCGTGGCCTATATCGCCGAGGCGCACGGCTCACCGGCACAGCATGCGGCTGGGCTGCATACGCATGTGATCGCGGGCTCG
>DATBPO010000113.1:0-1606 GCA_036561265.1 Solirubrobacteraceae bacterium
CTGAGGAAGTAGCTGGCGTCGGTGTGGGGCTCGAGCACCGGTGTGGTGGCGTAGGGATTGAGGTGGTGCACGACATCCATGCGTGCGTAGTTGATGTAGTTGAAGACATCGGTCAGCGCGAGCGGCGGCGAGCAGAGGAGCACACAGTTGATGAGGATCACCGCGCCGACAACCCAGCGCGCCCGCAGCAACGGCGCACAGCGGAGCGCCACGATCCAGCAGACGTACATCGCCACCATCGAGGAGGAGAAGAGATCGCGTAAGGAGGCTTCGTCGCGCGTGAGTTGCGGCCACAGCCCGCCGAGCGGGCCCGCCATCCAGCCGGGGAAGAAGCGCGCATGGCTGGTGGCCGAGAGCAGGCTGGGCCGGTCGGCCGCGACCACGACGATCAGCGTGCACAGGCACACGATCCCCCCCAGCGAGGCTAGGCCCAGGACGGCCAGGCGGTGTGACCGGGCATCGGCGCCTGCGCGCTCGCTGGGCAGCCGCATACGCGCCCTTGCGCCGGCGAGGACCGTGTCCCGGAGAGGAAGTGTGCTGGCGTCGCTGGACATGGCGAGGGCCCGCCGAGCGGGCCCTCGAAGATTAAAGGCTTGAAGAAGCGTCCGCGGCGATGCGAACGCTCCGGCGGTTAGATCGAGGTGACGTTGACGGCCTTCGGGCCCTTGTCGCCTTCTTCGGCGTCGTAGGAGACCTTGGAGCCCTCTTGCAGGGAGCGGTATCCCTCGCCGTTGATGCCGGTGTGATGGACAAAGAGGTCCTTGTCACCGTCATCGGGCGTGATGAAGCCAAAGCCCTTGTCGTCGCTGAACCACTTTACGGTGCCTGTCGGCATGTGGAGATTCCTCCGCGATAGGTGCACGTTGCTACGCGGAGGATGCTGCAAGAGCTTCGACCTGCGCGCCCGCTGCACTGCTTTCCCCGGCCCCAAGTGGCCGGCCAGATGGGCCGACGGTAGCAGGTCCGCCGATGCGGGTGTTGTGAGCTTGGGTGCTATATCCAGCGCCATCGCGGAGCACGAGCCCCAGTCCCAGAGCTTCGCCCGCCTGCTGGGAGAGGACTCAGCGCACGCGCTGAGCGCCGATGAGCTGGCCGCCGAGATCATCGGCGGCGCCTCCGCCGAGGCAAGCGCGCGTGCCGAGCGCCCGCGCGTGGTGCTCAACATGGCGAGCACGATCGACGGGCGTGCAAGTGTGAACGGGCGTTCGGGCGCAATCGGCAACGAAGCCGACCGCGAGCTCTTCCACGCGCTGCGAGCCCGCACCGATGGAGTGCTGGTGGGGGCCGGGACGGCGCGCGCCGAGCGCTATGGGCGCTTGCTCAAGGACCCGTCCGTGCGCGCTGCGCGCCGCCTGCGCGGGATGCGCGAGGAGCCGCTGGCGTGCATCGTATCGGCGAGCCTCGAGCTCGATCCGGACGAGCTGCCCTTGCTGGCCGAGCCCGCGGCCCGGGTCGCGGTCCTGACACCGTCTGAGGGCACGATCGCGGGCGCCGCGACTGCGGCGATCGAGTACGTGCGGGCAAGCGATGGCAACGGCATCGACCTGGCCGGCGCCCTGCGCGAGCTGAGCGCGCGCTTCGACGTGCGAGAGCTCTTGTGCGAGGG
>DATBPO010000114.1:0-2919 GCA_036561265.1 Solirubrobacteraceae bacterium
CGTGATCTGCGCGCTTCCAGCCCAACGCGCGTACCCCGGCGGGGTGAACACCCACAGGGTACGCCCGCTGTCGGCGTCCAGCGCCAGCGTCTTGCCGTACGTGGTCGTCATGACCGCCACGTTGTGTGTGGCGCCCTGCACGCTCGCGCCGTGGAGATAGATGGGCGAAGAGTCCACCGTGCCCGGCAGCTCGATGTGCTGGTGGCGCAGGTGTCCCACGTTGGCCGCCGTTATCCCCGTCGCCGCTGTGCTCGCGCTCGTGCGCTGCGGGTCCAGGCCGAACTCGGGCCAGTCAAGCAGCGGGCCACTCGCGCTGCGCGCCGGGGCCGGAACGCTCACCGCCGGGGTCCTCGGAGCAGGGGGTACGCTCACCGCGGGCGCCCCCGAGCTGCCGCACGCGCTCACCAATGCGCACACCAGGACCGCTGTCGCTACGCGTGCACGGCGGCCGAAGAACATGTCGGGGTGTTCTATCGCACGGGCGGCTGCCCGACCTATCTGATGTGTGATCGGAATCGTGCGATATCCTCGCCACGTCGCAATCCGGTTGTCCAAGATGGAAGGAGGGTCGAAGTATGGCGAGGACTCCGCAGGTGGGCGAGCAGGCGCCCGATTTCGAACTGCCCGGGACCGACGGTCCCTTCAAGCTCTCCGAGCACCGCGGCGAGCGCGTTGTGCTGCTGTTTTATCCCGGCGATAACACGCTCGTGTGCACCCGCCAGTTCTGCTCCTACCGCGACCGCGCCGAGGACTTCGCTGCGCTACCCGCGACGGTCGTTGGTATCTCCTCGCAGGACCTCGAGTCCCACGCGGCCTTCGCCGCCAAGCACGGCCTCAACGTGCCGCTGTTGGCCGACGTGGACAAGCAGGTTGCCAAGACCTACAGCGCCTTCGCGCCGCGCCTCGGTGCCACCAAGCGCTCGGTCATCATCATCGACGAGGACGGGGTTGTCAGGCACCGCCACGACCACCTGTTGGGGCTCGACTACCAGTCGGTGGATGATCTCAAGCAGGCCCTCGACGGCTTGGGGGCCGCGGCGTAGCTGTCCTGCGCATGGGCGCGTTACTCGCGCACTGACGGCTTGGCGCGCGGGCGCCGGATGAAGGGCGGTTCGGGGCGGCGCGCCGCGCGCATACGCGAGCCCGCGTAGACCATTGCGCCCGCGGCGCCCAGCGCGAAGAAGATGCCCCACTGGATGCCCACGTTGGCAGCGATGCCGTGGCCGCCGATGCCGGGCTTGTCGAATAGGCGCCACACCAGCAGCAGCGCCACCCAGCCGCCGGCCAGCATCACCATCGCGCCGTCGCTGCCGGGCAGGTGAAACTCGCGCCGCTGGCCGCGCGCTATCAGCAGCGCCAGTACGGCCACGGCCACCAGTAGCACTGCCGCCTCGACGAAGCTGAACACCGCCCAGGCGTTGAGGTTCTGGCTCACCAGCGGCTGCGCACGGCGGGCGCTGACGACGGCGTTCTGCTGGTACCACGGCAGAAACATGGTCACGAATAGCGCCAGCGCGGCGGCGCCGGTGAGGCGCTGCTCGGGGTCGAGCTCATCCCACACGTCCATCGCTCGATTGTACGGGGGGGCGTGCGGGCACTATGGTGCTCACCGGTGTGGGGATGGGAATAGCAAAGGCGGCTTGGGGCACTATGGTGGTCACATGCGCGCGCTGATCGCACACGGCCACGGGCCGCCCTCGCAGCTGCAGCTGGGTGAGGCACCCCAGCCGGCGCCGGGCGCGGGGCAGGTTCTGCTGCGCATGCGCGCCGCCGCGCTGAACCCCTTCGATCTCAAGCTCCTCACGGGGGCCATGGGCGACTCCGTACCCGCTGAGTTTCCCTATGTGCCCGGCATGGACGGCGCCGGCACTGTCGTTGAGGTGGGCGCGGGGGTGGAGGGCCTTGCGGTCGGCGACGAGCTCTTCGGCTTCTTCGGGCGCACCCCCGGCACGATCGCCGAGTTCGCCGTGCTCGATGCGCCGGAGTACTGCGCGCCGCGACCCGCCGCGCTGGACCCCGTACACGCCGCCGCCCTGCCCGAGTCGGGCATCACCGCCAAGACCCTGCTGCGCGCCGTGGAGCCCGCCGCGGGCCAGAGCCTGCTGGTGGTGGGCGCCACCGGCGGCATCGGCATGTTCATAGTGCAGCTCGCCGCCGCGGCGGGCTGCGTGGTGCTTGCCACGGCGGGACCCGGGGAGGCCAACTACGTGCTCGGGCTGGGCGCCGCGCACGCGCTCGATTACACCTCGGCTGACACGGCCTCGCTCGTGCTGGCCCTGCATCCCGGGGGCGTCGACGCCGTCATCGATCTCGTCAGCTCCGGCGAGGGGGTGCGGCAGACCGCACGGGCGTTGCGCGAGGGCGGGCGCTTCGCCTCGCCGCTTGGGGGGCCGTCGGACCTCGGCCGCGGCATCGAGGCCTCCTATGCGAGCCTCACGCTCCAGCCGGGCGACCTCGAGGATCTCGCCGAGCGCGCCGCCACCGGCGCCCTGCGCGTGGAGGTCTCGCGCGTGTATCCCTTCGCCGAGGCCGTGCAGGCGTTCGTGGACTTCGCCGGCGGGCACACGCGCGGCAAGCTGGTTGTGGATGTCAGTGCTTCTTAGCCGCCGCTGACACCGCGATCGAGCCGCTGGCCGTTTCGTGGTTGCCAGCCAGATCCGTGGCGCTGAGGCTCACTTCGTAGATGCCCCCGCCGGCGGGGGTCACCCATAGCAGCCGCGGCTTGCCGCCGGCCAGCGTCGCGTGGCTCGACCACACCACATGGCTGCCCTGGCGGATGGTCATCGAGACGCTCGCCAGCCTGGAGAGCTCGATGCGCACGCCCGCGCGCGTGCCGCCCTTCAGCGTGGTGCTCAGCACTTCAAGCGTCGGCGGCGTGTGCAGATCCGCCTTGAAGCGTTCGCCGGTGGTGCAGTAGAT
>DATBPO010000115.1:0-4233 GCA_036561265.1 Solirubrobacteraceae bacterium
AGGGAGCGGGCGATCGGCAGCGAGGCGGCGAGCGAGGTGGAGTTGGTGCGCGCGCGGGCGCAGGCGTGGCGGCGCGAGTTCGTTGCGGTGGAGCTGGCGCAGGTGCGCCGGCTGGCTGTGCCGCCGATGGTGGCGCAAGCCGGGGGCACGGCGCCGGCGGCGAGACCCCAGCCGGCGCGCAGGCTGGCGGCAGAAGTGGAGGGCAAGCGGCTATTCGACTCCGTACGGGCGTCGCTGGCTCGCCTACAAACGACGCTTACGCGCAGGGACGTCGCGACGCGGGCTCAGCTGAACAGCTCAGCGGCGAGGTTACAGCTGCTGCTGATCGTGGCGGCGGCGTTGATCGTGGGCGGGATCCTGGCAGCGGGCCTACTGCTGCGGCGCACGATCACGCGCCCGTTGGCGCGACTGGGCCAGGAGGCGCGCCGCGTGGCGGGGGGCGAGTTCGAAAGACCGCTGGCGGTGGCGGCGAGCCCGCGCGAGGTCGCAGAGGTGGGCGCGGAGATCGATGCGATGCGCGAGCGGATCGTGGCGGAGCTGGCGAGCGTGGAAGCGGCGCATGCGCGCCTAAAGGCGCAGGCGGGCGAGCTGCGGCGCTCCAATGCGGAGCTCGAGCAGTTCGCGTACGTGGCCTCGCACGATCTGCAGGAGCCGCTGCGCAAGATCGCGAACTTCTGCCAGGCGCTGCAGGTCCGCTACCGAGGGCAGCTCGATGAGCGCGCGGATGAGTACATCGAGTTCGCGGTGGATGGCGCGCAGCGGATGCAGATGATGATCAACGAGCTACTGGCGTTCTCGCGCGTGGGCAGGGGCGGCCGCGAGGACGAGCTCGTGGAGCTCGATGAGGTGCTGGCGGCGGCGGAGTCGGCGCTGGCGCAGGCGTTGCGAGAAAGTGGCGCGAGCGTGATCGCGCAGGAGCTGCCGGCGGTGCGCGGGGACCGCACGCAGCTGATCTCGCTGTTTCAGAACCTGCTGGGGAACGCGGTGAAGTTCCGCGGCGAGCAGGCGCCGGTGGTACGCATCACAGCAGAGCGCACGGGCGCTGATGAAGGCAGGGGCGCGAGCGACGGCGCGGGCGAGGAGTGGCGGCTGAGCTTCGCCGACAATGGGATCGGCATCGAGGCGGAGTATGCGGAGCGGATCTTTTTGATCTTCCAGCGGCTGCATTCGCGGGAGGCTTATGCGGGCAGCGGCATCGGGCTGGCGTTGTGCCGCAAGATCGTGGAGTATCACGGGGGTCGCATCTGGCTCGACACCGAGTACTCCAATGGAGCGTGCTTCAAGATGACCCTGCCGATCGCGAAGGAGAGCGGACATTGATCAGCGACCTGGTTTCGGTGCTGCTGGTGGAGGACGATCCCGGTGATGTGCTCTTGATCCGCGAGGCCTTTGTCGAAGAGAAGGCCGGCAAGGTGCTTTCCACGGTGAGCGATGGCGTGGAGGCGATGCGGTTCATGCGCGGCGAGGGCGAGTACGCGGGCCGGCGGCGCCCCGATCTGGTGCTGCTCGACCTGAACCTGCCGCGCAAGAGCGGCGCGGAGGTGCTGGCGGAGATCAAGAGCGACCCGGAGCTGGCGATGATCCCGGTGATCGTGCTGAGCACCTCGGAAGTGGAGGAGGACGTGCTGGGCTCCTACAGGATGCGCGCCAATGCGTACATCACGAAGCCCGCGGACTTCGGGCGCTTCCGCGAGATCGTGCGCCAGATCGACGACTTCTTCATCGGCATCGTCAAGCTGCCGCCGCGGGGGGCGTAGCGGCTTACACCACGGGCGGCGGCGTTCCCTCGGCGGTGGCGGCGAGCGCGGGGTCCCAGTCGCAGACCAGGCAGGCGTGCTGGAAAGCCGAGTGGGCGAACTCGAGCGCGAGGGTGTGCGGATGGGGGCTGGCGCAGACGTCATCCCAGTCGAGGATGTACTCGCCGAGCGTGCCCTCCCAGCGCGCCGCCGCGGGCGCGAGCGTGGCGTCGGCGAACCCGTCGGGCGCGGGGTGCGCGTAGGCGTAGAAGGCAGCCTTGCCGTAGCGCGGATCGCCGGGCCACCAGCCGATCGCTACCTCCTGCGCGTCCATGGCATTGCGCATGATGAAGTCATCTGAGGGCGGATCGGCGGGCAGGCCGGAGAAGAGGTTGACGGCGAGATCGAAGGAGCCCCACCAGGCGTTGACCGGCGTGGAGCGCCCGCGAAAGGGCGCGCGGAAGGCGGCGAGCACGAGCGCGGCGCGGGTGGCGGCGGCGAAGTAGAGGGAGACGCGTTCGGGCTCGTAGCGCGCGTGCTCCTCGTCTTCGTCAAGCGGCACGCTCCAGGGCATCTCCTGGGGCTTGGGGTCGATCTCGACGGCGCCAGCAAGCGCGCTGACGGCGTGGAGCAACTCGCGTGTGACCTGTCCGACGGCTCGATGGGGAGTGAGCGCGATGCGCTTAACGCCGCCGTCGCTGTGCTCGATGAGCGCCTCGTGGGTGCGTAGATCGAGCGCGAGGACGATCGCCCCCGACCCGTCGGGCGCCGGCAGCGGAGCGGTCTCCCACCCGCGCGCGGTCAGCCGCAGCGCGGCGTGCTGGAGCTGGGGCTCGGGCGGGGCGAGCACCACTGCGAGCTTGCCGAGCACCTGGGTGTGCGCGTGCAGCGTGTCGCAGGTCTCATGCCAGCTGTCATAGGAAAGCGCGGGCCACCGCGAGGACATGGCCTAACGCTACTAAGACATGCCTCTGCGCAGCGCTAGACTGGGTCGCCTTCGACCAGGACGGAGTTCTCCTTGTTCCTTGCTGTTAGCGGCGCCGGATACGCAGGCCTGGGCGTCTTGGCATTCATTCTCTACGTCTTTCTGCTGGTCTATTTTGGCCTCAGAACTATCAAGGGCGGACATTGGGTGATGTTCATCCTCGGGTTCTTCTTCTTCCCGTTCTGGATCGTCGGCGGCATCATTCCGCCGAAGGGCATGTCGCGCATGGACGCCATGTATGCGGAGAAAGACAAGCTGTCTTAGCGAGGGCGGGCCTCGGCTGGCTGCTTGAGCTGCTCGACGTGGACGGGCCGCTGCGGGAGGCGTGTCTGGCGCGGCGCAGCGGCGGGCTGAGCAAACTCGACCCCACCGTCTCGGGTGCGGGTCGCATCGTTCGGCGCTGGGGGCTGCGCGTCAACGTCGATCTCGCGGGCACATAGAGGCAAGCCCGCAACAGACCGACCTCCTTTTCTGCGTCCTCGGCCCGGAATAAGGTGGATATGTGAGCCCATCCAAAAAGGACCGGAGTCGCGCGCGATCCCGTGACGCGAGCAAGAACACACCCCCTGCCACGGATTGGGCGCTCGCCTTCTATATGACCAATGGCGGCAGGGTCCCTGCCCGGGAGTTCTTGAGCGAATGTCCCGATCCGGTGCGGGAGATGCTCTTGGCCATCCTCGTGGCCGTGCGCGACGCCCCTCCGCCAAGCTTCCCGCCGAGCGGAATGTGGCACGCCATGCACGGTGAGATGAAAGGTCTCTACGAGGCGCGCGATGCGCACGCCGGGCAGCTCTACCGCGTGTTCTGCATTCTCGACAGCCAGGCTTCCGAGCACGGGCTCGATGCCAAGGTGATCTTGCTCGTCTGCGGCGGAGTCAAGCGGGTGCGCAACACCATGGACGACAGCGTGTATCGGGATGCCCTCAAGTACCGGGCCGACTATCTGGCGACGCGACGGATCGCGCTGCCAATGGGCATCCAAGCAAGCCGGCGGAAGACCTGAATGATATGAACTTATATGTTATGGTCCCCGAAGACCGATCAGGAGATGACGATGGCTACCCGCACGATGAAGACCCCTCTCGCCGGCCAGGCATTCGATGAGTTCCTCGATGGCCAGCTGGCCGACCCTGCTTTCAAGGCCGGCTTCGAGAGGAAGCTCGCCAAGGTCAAGAGCATCGCCGAGATGCTCCAGGTCATCGAGCTGATGCGCGAGCGCCAGAACCTTCCCAAGGCCGAGATCGCCAGACGCATGAACCGCAAGCCCGAGGCCATCTCACGGCTCCTACGCGGCGAGGGTGCCAACCCCACCCTCGACACCCTCATCGACCTCATCGACGCGATCGGCCTCGAACTGGACATCCGCATCAGGCGCCAGCCTGCCAAGCGCAACGGCGACTACTCGCCACTGAAAATCCATACCGCCGTCTGAGAGGAGCCGCCCAGCCCGCTACCGGATGTGCATCCCCGAGATGGCCCGCGAAATGACGAGCTGCTGAATCTCGGCGGTGC
>DATBPO010000116.1:0-3609 GCA_036561265.1 Solirubrobacteraceae bacterium
CTGCGGCGTTCGTGCGCACCCTCGCCAGACCCGAGGCGCGCGCGCCCGCGGCGCTCGGCAGGTCGCTCACGGTGATGGTTGCGCCGGCGATCGGCGCGCCGCCGGGGGCGCTCAGGCGGCCTTCCAGGGTGTGGGGCTTGCCGTAGGCGCTCCTCACGTGCACGCCCGCGCCCTTCCAGCGGGCCGTCAGCGTGGCCTGGTCGGAGGCGCCGCTGCCGTTGGGTGCGCCCCTTTCTGGCGTCGCGCCTGAGGATGCCGCGAGTCCCGCCGCGCTCAGGCCCGTGCCGGAGAGCGTGCCTATGCCGGTGCCCCCAGGCGACTGACCGCCGGTTTGACCGTTTGCGCCGCTACCGCCTGACTGCTGCCCGCTGCCTGCGCCGCCCGGCTGTTCGCCGCCCCCGGGCGAGCTCGCATGGTTGGCTACCGTCACCTGCCGGTCCAGCGCCGGCGTCGCATTGCCCGCCGCGTCGCTGACGTTTACCACCACGTGGTGGCTGCCATCGCTCAGCCCCGTCGTGTCGAAGGGTACATCTGCGCTCGCCGTCGCCGGGCAGGGGCGCGTGTAGAGGAACGCCGGCAGGCCATCGGTCGTCTCGCCCACGTCGTGGCAGTGGCCGCCGTTCGCGTCCAGCACCGTCTTCTGCACCGTGGCGCCGTCCACCTGGAAGATCGCCTCGTACACACCTGACGCGCCATCGTCGGCCGTGAGGGATATGTCGGTCGTGCCGCTCACCGTGGATGCTTCTGTTAGCGGGCCCTTTACTTCTTCCACCGTCGGGGGGTTTTCGTCGTTCAGGATCAGGTCCGCGGCGAAGAGCTCGATGACTGAGGCGTTGCCGTTTTCATCGCCTCCTCCGTTGGGGCACACAGAGCTCCCAATAAGCGAGCCGCATGAGGCATTCAGCGACAAATACGGGCTGTTGAGTGCCCCGCTCGGTACTTCCAGGCGGTTATTTGCCGCCAGCGGACTCTTGAGATTGCCTCTGCCAGTGCATCCGTTAAGGGCTTCGCAGATGTCGAAAGGTCGGGCTGTGTTTCCGCTATTTGCGACACCGGCAAACCAAAACATGTAGGAGGCTTCCGCGCCCACATTTGATCCCCCCGCCGTATCCCCGGCCCGCCAAACCGTCGCCCCTCCCAAAGTCTCTCCCGCGGGCGCATTGAAGGCCCACGTGGCCAGGTCGGTATCGGCAGCGTGTGCGTGCCCCGCATTGAGCGCCGCCACCAAGCCGCCTCCACTGGTGCACGTGTTCGCGGTGTGGTCGTTTGCCGTCGACACCGCTTCGCTCCACCCATCCACCGGCGCCACCGCCCCATCCGGCGTCCTGCACGTATACACGTGGTACTGCCCCGCCTGCGCGCTCGCGCCCAGCGCCCCGCTCGCTATTGCTATTCCCAGGAGGAACGCCGTTGCGACCTTCATCAACCTGCCCATGCCATTGCTCATGACTGACCCTTTCAATCGTCCGTGACAAGATTGCTTGCACCCCCATGTCGGCGCCAAGCGCCCAATGACCCCCCTCCAATTTTTCGGGCCTCCGCGAGGGGGCTAGGGAGCGGCGAAGCGCACGGGCAGCTGCGACAAACCGTAGATGCCCATGATCGTCTCGTAAACAGGCTCTCCGTCCAAGGTCAATTCCGGCATCCGGGACGGAAGGTAGGTGAGGGCCTCCTGCAGCTCCACGCGCGCCAGGTTGGCGCCGAGGCAGTAGTGCACGCCCGCGCCGAACGTCAAAGCGCGCGCCTTGCCGCGCTCGGCCGTGATGTCGAAGTCCCACGGGGCCGGATCGCGGTTGCCCGTGAAGGCGCACACCATCACCACCGTCTCCGCCGGGAAGGTCACATCGCGGAACGTCACCTCCTCGGTGGTGATGCGCGCCGTAAACGGCGTTATCGGCTCCAGCCGCAGCACCTCCTCGACGGCCGCCGCCGCCAGCTCGGGCCGTTCCGCCAACAGCTGCCACTGCTCGGGGTGTTCGGCGAACAGCCGCACCGCGTGCGCCAGCTGGCTCTGCGTCGTATCCACGCCCCCGATCAGCACATTGAGCACCAGGTTCACGCACTCCACGTCGCTCAGCCGCTCGCCCTCCTCTTCCGCCGCGATCAGCTTGGAAATCAGGGCATCGCCCGCATTCGCCCGACGCGTGCGCACCAGCTCGCCGGCGTACTCGTAGAACTCTTCCACCGCCTCCTCGATGCCCTCGCGCTCGGCCATCATCGAGCCCGCATCGAACTGGCGCTGAATCCAGTTGGACCAGTGGTGCAGGCGCGGTGCGTCCGCCAGCGGGGCGCCCATGACCGAAGCGATCATCTGCGAGGGGTAGGGCTTGGCAAAGGACTCCACGAACTCGCACGCGCGCATACCAACGCCCTGCTTGCCCGTCGCCCCGTCCGCATCCGACACGCCGTTCCCGCCGCTCTCCCCCGCAACCCCTGCGAACAGCTCCGCCAACAACTCCCGTGCCAGCGGTCGGTAGCGCTCCACCGCGCGCGGCGCCAGCGCAGGGTTCACCAGCGCGCGCAGGCGCGTGTGGTCGGGCCCATTGATGTGCAGGATGTTGCGCCGCATCTCCTCATACAGCGGCCCCTCGCTGACGCCGAAGATCTCCGCGATCTTCATGCCCGGGAAGATCGCACTGCGGGTGCGCAGAAAGAACTCGCACGCCTCGCGGTCCAGCACCACGTAGCCGTAAGGGCCAGTGGCCAGCCAGCCGCCGGCGCGCAGATCGCGCATGGCCGCATGAAAGCGCGGCCCGCGCATCTGCGGATCGTAGTAGTCGAGGTTGGGTAGCTCCAGCTCCGTGACCAGCGTCATCCCGGCGGCGACGCTATCAGCGCGTCCGCACCGATACCAACCACGCTCACCGCCGGCGAGAACTCCCGAAGTATTGCCCCCCCCGTAAAGGCTCTATTTCTTCTTGGGGCTCACACTCTGCTTGAGGCTCGCGCCCGCCGTGAACTTGGGCGCCTTCGACGCCTTGATCTTGACCTTTTCGCCCGTGCGCGGGTTGACGCCCACGCGCGCCGCGCGCTTGACGACGGAGAACTTGCCGAAGCCCGTGATCGCGACCTCGTCGCCCTTTTTCAGCGTCTTATTGATGATCGCTACGTAGGAGTCCACAGCCCGTCCGGCGTCGGCCCGCGTGAGGCCGCTGTCGGCCGCGATCGCGTCGACCAGCTCGCTCTTGTTCATTTGCTTCCTTTCAGTAGAGAGGTGAGGCGAGCGCGCAGAGTAGCGCTTATGTCGGAAAGACCGCTTGCCTGAGCGAGATAGGGTCTTCAAGAGGCTGCCGAGCCGGGCCCCTCGCTCACCAATCAAATCGTGACGGCCTGCGCGGCATCGGTGCCGCCGAGCACGCCCCGCAGCTGGCTGCGCATGAGGTGGTGGCCCGTGCGCGCATCGACCGCCGGGTGCCCAATGACAAAGCTCGACTTGTCATCGCTCAGCGCCGTATTGGAGGGCATCGCCAGGTGTGGATCCTCGCCGCAGGCCGCAAGGAAGCCCGCCGTGGTGCCCTCGCGCACCAGCGCCGGATCGCAGTCAAAGGAGCGCGCCAGCAGGCGCAGGTATTCGCGGCGGTTCAGCGAGTCCGGGCCGGCGGTGTTGTA
>DATBPO010000117.1:0-15581 GCA_036561265.1 Solirubrobacteraceae bacterium
ACCTACCGTCACAGACCGCGAGGCGCAGGCCATCGAGGAGCGCCGTGCCAAGGCCGATCGCGTGCGCGCGCGCGGGGAGAACCCCTACCCCCACGACTACCCAGACCGCACCCTGATCGCCACGCTGCAGGCCGAGCACGACCCGCGCGCGCTCGGTCCCGGCGAGCATCCGCAGCTGCGCCACCGCATCGCGGGGCGCGTGGTGGCCAAGCGCGGCCACGGCAAGACGCTGTTCCTGGACCTCCGCGACGTAAGCGGTTGGCTCCAGGTCGTGGCGCGCGTCAACCCCGCTGAACCCGTCCCGCCGCTCGCCGAGGGCGCCGGGTCTTCGGTCGCCGACGGCGCAGCCCCCAGCGGCGAGGCGCTGCTGCGCCGCATCGATGAGCTCGACGTGGGCGACCTTGTGGGCATCGAGGGCCATATCTATGTGACGCCGCGCGGACAGCTCTCGCTTGCCGCCGAGGAGATGACGATGCTCGCCAAGGCCCTGCGTCCGCCGGCGGCCAAGCACCACGGTCTGGAGGACATCGAGACTCGCTATCGCCGCCGCGAGCTCGACCTGATCGCCAACGAGGCCACGCGCGCGCTGTTCGTCACACGCGCGCGCACGATCGCGGCGCTGCGCGACTGGATGAACGACCACGGCTTCATCGAAATCGAAACACCCGTGCTGCAGACGCTCGCGGGCGGGGCCAACGCGCGGCCTTTCCTCACGCACCACAACGCGCTCGACCGCGACCTGTCGCTGACGATCTCCGGCGAATTCCACCTCAAGCGCGCCGTCGTCGGGGGCCTCGAGCGCGTCTACATGCTCGACAAGTGCTTTCGCAACGAGGGCATCTCGCACAAGCACAGCCCCGAGTTCACGTTGCTTGAGTGGGAGATGAGCTACGCCGACTACCACGACGTGCACGACTACATGGAGGCGCTCATCGCGGGCGTCGCTCAGCGCGTGCTCGGCACAACCGTGATCGAGCAGCACGACGGCATTACGCTCGATCTCACCCCGCCGTGGCCGCGCATCAAGGTGCGCGAGGCCATCCGCGAGCGCGTCGGCGTGGACATCGACACGGCACAGCGCGCTGAACTGATTGAGCCGCTCGGCGAACGCGTGGGAGATCACGCCACCTGGGGGCAGATCGTCGAGGCGCTCTACTCCAAGCTCGTGGAGCCCGAGATCGAGCAGCCGACGATCTTCTATGACTTCCCCGTCGAGTTTCATCCCGTCGTCAAGCGCCACCGCGAGCGGCCCGAGCTGATCGAGCACTTCGAGGTGGTCATGCGCGGCATCGAGGTCGGCAGCGGCTCCACCGAGCTCAACGACCCCGACGAGCAGCGCCAGCGCTTCATCGAACAGCGCAACCGGCGGCCGCTGGATGAGGGCGAGGAGCCCTATCCGGCCGATGAGGAGTTCGTGCGCGCGATGGAGCACGGCATGCCCCCGCTTGGCGGCGCCGGCATCGGCGTCGACCGCCTGCTTTCGATCTTCGTCGGCTCTGAGACTTTGCGCGAGGTCATTCCGTTCCCGGCTCTGCGCGATCCGCGTTGAGGCGATGAGCACCGTGGAGCAGCTCGGCAGCGCCGCTGCCGCCCGGGTCGGCGAGCTACTCGCGCGCACCTGCTTCGCAGAGCGTGTGGAAGCGGCACGCACCGGGGGCTTTGCCACCTACGAGCCGTGGCCGCCCGTGCAGGAAGGGGGACACGGGGTAGGACTGGGTGGGGTTGATGCGGGACTGGCTGGCCACCGTGGAGACGACCTCGGTGAGGACCTATGGCGTCTTGCGCACCTCGGCGTGGTCGAGCGCGAGCGCTTTGACGCTGCGCTGTGGGCGGATCTCTGTGCGCTTGGCCTGGCGGAGGAGGGAGTGCAGTCCAGCTCCTCCGACCCTGGCCGCCCCGGGCGCTTTGAGCTGACGGCGCACCGCAGCCTGATCGCGGCACGCGACCGCCCGCGCGGGTCGGTACGCGGCGGTGTGCACATCGGCGAGGACTCGCTGCGCTTTGCCGAGGCGATCCTGGGTGTGGCCCCGCGCGGGGTGGCGCTAGATGTAGGCAGCGGCTCGGGCATCTCTAGCTGCGCTCTGGGACGCACCTGCGAGCAGGTCCACGCGATCGACGTCGTCGAGGCATGTCTCGACGCCACGGCGCTCTCCATGGGGCTCAACGGGATGGGCGGGAAGGCCAGCGTTAGCCTCGCCCAGCTGGATGCCTATGAGCCGCCGCAGCGCTTTGACTGCGCCATCGGCAACCTGCCAGGCGTGCCCGTGCCGCCGGGCCTGCACTACCCGCCGGATGGGGCCGGTGGACCGGATGGCCTGGAACTGATGCGCCTCTTCCTCGAGCGCTGTCAGAGCTCGCTGCTCGGTGAGCACGGCGTCGCGATCATGCGCTTTCAGAGTCTCGGCGACGAGCGTGGACCGCTGCTCCTGGAGGAGCTGCGCGAGTTGGCACCGCGTGCCGGCTGGGATATCTCGGTGCTGACCGAGAGCCGCATCCCGGCGTCGGTACGAGCGGCGCTGACTGCCCATCACGCGTTGCCTGTGAACCCGGGCGTCGAACCGCTTGCGATGCTCGCTCGCGCCGACGCCCACTTGCGAGAGCTCGGGCATCACGAGTACTACGCCTCGACGCTCTTCGCGAGGCCCGCATCGGGCGCTGGTGGCTCGGTGATCTACACCGATCTCTCGGGCCTGAGCCTCGTGGGCCGTACGCTGCGCCTGGCCCGCTCTGTCGCTGTGGCGGAGTTGGCGGGCAGCGCCATCCCGGCCTACTACGGCCGCGCTCACGATCTGCCCGACAGCTTCTTCGAACTGGGCTCACTGGAGTTCATCCACGAGCCCGTGATGCGCCTGGAGCAGATCCTCGAATGCCTCACGCAGCCGACGACGGTTCCCGAGCTCGTGGAGCGCGTCTTCGCGGAGGAGGTTGCGCGCGACCCGATCCGCGCGCGGTTTCTACAGATAACCGTGGAGCTGCTGGCGAGCTGCCTGCTGGAAGCCGGTGCGGCGACGGTTTCCGATTTGTAAAGAGCGGGGAGGGGGTATCGTTTTTTTTTGTTTTAGATAACCATCGTCTATACACTGTAAATACGATTGTTATCAAGAAAAAACAGACCCCTCTTCTCCTTGCCCATTTAGGTTGAGGTAATGCAATAGTATTCGCCTACGGCGAGGCGGCCTTCGCAGAGGCGGCCTTCGCCAGAGGCGGCCTTGGCGGAGGTAGCCTCAGCTGTATTCGGCGGCGACCGTGCGGCTGTTGCCCGGCCGCGCGTAGCGGGTGCGCACGAGATCGCGGACGGCGAAGGAGCGGCTGATGAAGCGGTCGGCGCCGTCGAAAGAGGGGGTGAAGGGGGAGCGGCCGTGGACGGCGCGGACGTTGTCGACCAGCAGGATCTGACCGGGCGCCAGCGTCACTGAGAAGCGGTGGGCGCGGTAGACCTCGACGACGCGCGCGATCAGCGCCTGGGCCTCGTCGGTGACGCCGACCATGAGGTCCTGGTCGAAGACGATCGTGGGGTCATCCTGCGCGCCGCCGATGATCGCCAAAGGACCCCGCAGATCGCCTTCGATGAACTCGTGGCCGCCGAGCTTGAAGGAGCCGTCGACGCCGGTGGTCCATAGCTCGCGGCGCAGCAGTTTGCGCTCGAAGGGCGTCATGTGTTCGAGCAGCACGTGCGCGGGCAGCACGTAGGTCTTGGCGTCGGGGTGTCCGCGCAGGCAGGCCAGCGAGAGGATGTCGGGGCGCAGCTTGGAGAACGCCTGCTCGGTGTGCAGCTCGAGCTCGACGCCCGAGCCGAGGCTCGTCTGCGAGAGGGCCATCGCGCGGTTGGGCACCATGTCCTGGTAGAGGCGCCCGTGGCCCTCGGCCTCGTAGGCCACCATCTGCCCGCAGGAGTGGTTGACGATCGCCTGCACCCGCGCCAGCGACGTGGTCTCCGCGAGGTGCGAACGGTTGTCGGGAGGCGTCGGCGGGGGCTCGCTGACCGGCACACGGTCGAGCAGCAGCGTGCCCGTGTCGCTGCCTCGGTAAGCGAAGTCGGCCAGCGCTTCCACGAGGCGATCGGGCAGCTGGCGTGCCGCGCGGTGGGCCTGGCGGCAGAACAGCTCGGGGGACTCCGACGGTGACAGCGTGAGCTCGCTGGCGAGCGCCAGCAACTGCACCTGCTCGCCCGCGGTGAGCGCGATCACATCGGGCGCGCGCCCTACCGGCGCCGCCGGCTGCTGTGGCGGCGCGTCGAGCATCGGGTCTGCCGGGGGGGCGATTGGGGCAGTGTCTGCCGACGGGGGCATGGGTGCAGTGTCAGAGATCACGGCCTCCCAATCAACGCATCCAGCCGCGCTCCCCGTATGCGCGCGGTAGCCTCGACAGGCGATGTCTCCAACCGCAAACGCAGAGGGGCCTGGCTCGTCGTCCACTAGCCGCCGTCGCCAACCTCGGGATCCCCTGTCTCCCTTCACCCCGCGCGTACGCGAGTGGTTCCAAGCAGCCTTCGCCGCTCCTACGCAGGCGCAGGAGCAGGCCTGGCCCGCGATCGCCACCGGCGAGCACGTGCTGATCTCGGCTCCCACGGGCTCGGGCAAGACGCTGGCGGCGTTCCTCTGGGGTCTCGATCGCCTCACCGCGCAGCCCGCCGCGGAGTCAGAACGCCGCACGCGCCTGCTCTACGTCTCGCCCCTGAAGGCCCTCAGCTACGACATCGAGCGCAACCTGCGCGCGCCGCTGCGCGGCATCCAGGCGGGCCTTGGCGAGGAGTCACCGCGCGTGACCGTCGCCCTGCGCACCGGCGACACCCCCCAGCGCGAACGCCAGCAGATGCTGCGCCACCCGCCCGACATTCTCATCACCACCCCCGAGTCGCTGTACTTGATGCTGACCTCCCGCGCGCGGGAGATTCTTCACACGGTGGAGTGGCTGATCATCGATGAGATCCACGCCGTCGCCGCCACCAAGCGCGGCGCGCACCTGGCGCTGACGCTCGAGCGCCTCGACGCGCTCACCGGCGGCGAAGTCCAGCGCATCGGCCTCTCCGCCACGCAGCGCCCCCTGGAGGAGGTCGCCCGCTTCATGGTCGGCCCCCAGCGCAAGTGCCGCATCGTTGACACCGGCATCCGCAAGCCGCTCGATCTGCAGATCCACGTCCCCGTGGAGTCGATGACAGAACCGCAGCCGGCCACGGCGCTCGACCCCCTGGCCGGCGGCGAGCCGACGCTGCGCTCGATCTGGCCGGCCATGTACCCCGAGCTACTGCGCCTGATCCGCGAGCACCGCTCAACGATCGTGTTCGTCAACAACCGTCGCAGTGCCGAGCGGCTGGCGTTGCGTTTGAACGAGCTCGCCGAGACTGAAGTCGCTCGTGCACACCACGGGTCTCTCGCCAGAGAGGAGCGCCTGATCGTCGAGGAGCAGCTGAAGGCGGGGACGATCCCGTGCATCGTGGCGACGTCGAGCCTCGAGCTGGGGATCGATATGGGCGCGGTGGATCTGGTGATTCAGGTGGAGTCCCCCAAGTCCGTGGCCGCTGGCTTGCAGCGCATCGGCCGCGCCGGCCACAACGTCGGCGACATCTCCAAGGGCCGCATCTTCCCCAAGTACCGCGCCGACCTGCTCGAGTGCGCCGTCGTCGCCAAGCGCATGCGCGAAGGTGCGATCGAGCCCACGGTGGTGCCGCGCAATCCACTCGACGTGCTCGCGCAGCAGATCGTGGCGATGGCCGCGGCCGAGGAGGAGCTCGCGGTCGATGACCTACACACGCGCGTCACGCGCACGTACTCCTACGCGGAGCTCTCACGGGCGCAGCTCGAGAACGTGCTCGACATGCTCGACGGGCGCTATCCATCGAGCGAGTTCGCCGAGCTGCGCCCGCGCATCGTGTGGGATCGCCTCGGCGGAGTGATCCGCCCGCGCAAGGCGGCGCGCGCGCTGGCGGTGGCCAACGCCGGCACGATCCCCGACCGCGGCCTGTACATGGTGGTGCTGCCAGATGGGCGGCGCGTGGGCGAGCTCGACGAGGAGATGGTCTACGAGGCGCGGCCCGGGCAGGTGTTCCTGCTGGGCGCCTCCAGCTGGCGCATCGAGGAGATCGGCCGCGACCGCGTGATCGTCACGCCCGCGCCGGGGGTGCCGGGCGCGATCCCCTTCTGGAAGGGCGATGGCATCGGGCGCCCCAAGGAGCTCGGCGAGGCGATCGGTGCCTTCTCGCGCTGGGCCGTCGACCAGGAGCCGCAGGTGCTCGAGCGCGACTACGACCTCGACCGCCGCGCGGCCGTGAACCTAATCGAGCTGCTGCGCGAGCAGCAGGCCGCCACGGGGGTGCTGCCGAGCGACCGCACGATCGTGATCGAGCGCTTTCGCGACGAGATCGGTGACTGGCGCCTGTGCGTGCTCTCGCCCTACGGCGGACGCATCCATGCGGCCTGGGGCCTGGCGCTCTCAGCGCGCATCCGCGATGAGCTGGGGCTTGAGGCCGACGCGATCTCCTCCGACGACGGCATCGTCGTGCACCTGCCCGATATGGATGGCGCGGGGGATGATTGGAGCGCGGCCGCGCTTGGTGGCTCGGCGGCGGGAGGCGAGACCTCCGCTGCTCGTGAGTTGCCTTCGGCGCTCGATCTCGCCCTGATCGACCCCGAGGAGCTCGAGGACCTCGTCGTCGCCGAGCTCTCCTCCTCGGCGCTCTTCGGCGCGCGCTTCCGCGAGAACGCCGCCCGCGCCCTGCTGATCCCGCGCGCCTACCCCGGCAAGCGCACGCCCCTCTGGCAGCAGCGCCTGAAGGCGCAGACGCTGCTCGAGGTCGCCAAGCGCTACGGCGACTTCCCGATCGTGCTCGAGACCTACCGCGAGTGCCTGCGTGATGTACTCGACCTGCCCGGCTTGCGCGAGCTGCTCGGCAAGCTCCAGCGGCGCGAGCTAAGCGTTGTGGAGGTGGAGACGCCTACCGCCTCGCCGCTGGCCTCCTCTCTGCTCTTCAACTACGTCGCGACGTATATGTACGAGGGCGACACCCCGAATGCCGAGCGTCGCGCGGCGGCTCTTTCGCTCGACAGGGATCTGCTGCGCGAGTTGCTGGGCCAGGAGGAGTTGCGCGACCTCATCGACCCAGGCGCTATGGCGGATGTCGAGGACGACCTGCAGCACCGCTCCCCGCGCACGCGCGCCGCCACGCGCGATGAGCTGCACGACGTGCTGCGCCGCATAGGGGATCTGACGGAGCACGAGGCCGCCGAGCGGGTGCATGAGGGCATCGACGCGGCGACGCTGCTGGGGGAGCTGGAGCGCGAACGACGCGCCATCCGCGTACGCATCGCCGGCAGCGCGCGCGTTGGTGCAAGTGGGCGCGGAGTTGGCGCGCAGGCGCTGGACGATGCCGCCGGTGCCGCCAAGGCCGAGCGCGGCACAGGCGGCGAGCAGCGCTGGATCGACGCGGCTGACGCCGGCCTCTACCGCGACGCCCTCGGCGTCGTCGCTCCCGGCGGCCTGCCCGAGGCTTTCCTCGGTGAGGTGCCCAATGCGCTGGCGGTGCTCATGCGCCGCTACGCCCAGACGCACGCGCCCTTCCCCACCGCACAGCCCAAGGCCCGCTATGGACTGGATCCCAGTCTGGCTCTGGCCGAGCTCGAGCGCGGCGGCGAGATCGTGCGTGGCGAGCTGCTGCCCGGCGGGACCAGTGGCGAGCGCGAGTGGTGCGATACAAATGTCCTGCGCCGCCTGCGCCGCGCCTCCCTGGCGGTGCTCCGCAAGGAGATCGAGCCCGCCGACCAGCGCGCCTTCGCGGCCTTCCTCCCCGCCTGGCAGGGGGTGGACCGTCATCCCAAGGCCCCCGTAAACGATGCCGCCGCGATCGAGCGTCTGCGCGAGCAGCTCGTGCCGCTGCAGGGCCTGGCGCTCACGCCCCAGACCTGGGAGCGCGACGTGCTGCCGCGCCGCCTCGGCGGCTACTCGCCCGCCTGGCTCGACGCGCTCTGCGCCAGCGGCGAGCTCGTGTGGCTCGGGGCCGGCGCACTGGGGCGCGCCAGTGGACGCGTAGCGCTCTACTTCCGAGAGGACCTCCCGCTGCTTGGGCCGCCGCCGCAGACGAAGCCCCAAGCACCCGATGCGCCGAGCGCACCCGAGCAGGAGGCTCTGCGCGCGCGCCTCGCCGCCGGAGCCTGCTTCTTCACCGACCTCCTCGCCGACCTGCAGCTGGAGCCCGAGGTCCTGCAGGAGGCGCTGTGGGACCTGGCCTTCAGCGGCGCCGTCACCAACGACGCCTTCGCCCCCCTGCGCGCGCCCCGCCTCGCGCTGGCGCGCTCGGGGCCAGTAGGCCCGCGGCCACTGGGGCGGCCGATGGGCACGCCTGCGTCGCTTGCGGGGACCGGCCTGCCGGGCGTGTCCCACGGGCGCAGCACGGGTAGGCGCTTCTCCACGCGCCGCGGCGCCCGTCCCCACAGCCGCGCCAACCCCCCCGGGCGCTGGTCGCTCACCGCGCCGCTCCTCGCCGAGCCTGTCGATACCACCGCGCGCCGCCGCGCGCAGGCCGAGCTCCTGCTGGAGCGCTACGGCATCCTCACCCGCGAGCTCGTCCTCGCCGAGGGCATCCCCGGTGGCTTCTCCGCGCTCTATCCCGAGCTCTGCCAGCTGGAGACCCTCGGCGTCGCCCGCCGCGGCTACTTCGTCGAGGGCCTCGGCGGCGCCCAGTTCGCCCTCCCCGGCGCCGTCGAGCGCCTGCGCGCTTGCCGTGTGCCCTCCGTGTATGCCCTTCAGGGTGCCCAGCCCGCGCCCGAGGAGGCCCCACCGCTACTGCTCGCCGCCACCGATCCCGCCCAGGTCTACGGTGCCGCGCTCCCCTGGCCACGGCGGCCAGCAGGAGCAGCGACCCGCGAGCTGCACGCCGCACGCGGCCCACACGGCGGAGCGAAGCGGAGCCCCTCCAAACCCTCCCCGCCCTCCCGGCGTCCCGCGCGGGCTGCGGGCGCGCATGTGGTGCTGGTGGGCTCCGAGCCCGTGCTCTACCTCGAGCGCGGCGCGCGCGCGCTGCAGGTGCTCGTCGCGCCCGAGGATCCGCGTCTGCCGGGCGCCCTTTTGGCGCTGGCCGGGCACGCTCGCTCAGGGCGTCTGTCGCGCGTCGCGCTGGAGCGCGTCGATGGCGAGGCCGTGCTTGGCAGTCGCTGGGAGCAGCTGCTCATCGAGGTCGGCTTTCACGCCGGGCCCCGTCGGCTCACGTTGAGCGCCTGAGCGGTTTTTTACGTACGCCCGCAGGTCCCCGCCGGGGGATCTCCATTGGGACGGTGTTGCTTATTGGGCCACACCCACATTCTCAGAGGGCTTTTGGATCGCCCCGAAAGTTTTGGGGTCCGCACCCGTTAAGTCCCTGCATAGCCGAAGAATTCGGGGCCTTCCCCAGACCAAGCTAGAAACATTTGGGGCCATCCCGGCAATAAAACTTGCGAAATGGGAGGTTTTCTGCTTGTCTTCTCGAATTGTGGGGATGAGTGGAACAGGGAGAGAGATGCGGCCGATGTACCGGAGGTTACCGCATGGGCCTCACGGTTTGGACCGCGAAGCTGTCGCCCGTCACCAGCGCACGCGCCTCTATGGCGCGATGATCGAGGCCGTCCATAAAGCCGGCTACACCGGCACCACCGTCGCGCACGTCATCGCCCTCGCCGGCGTCTCCCGCCGCGCCTTCTACGAACAGTTCGCCAACAAGGAAGAGTGCTTCCTGGCCACCTACGACATCTCCGTCGCGCGCTCCAAGAAGCGCGTGCTCGACGCCTGGCTCACCGACCGCGGCTGGGCCAACCGCCTGCACCGCTCCTGCCAGGCCTTCGTCGAGGACGCCTTCCGCAACGCCAAGAGCACGCGTTTGGTGCTGATCGAGGGCATGGGCATCGGTCCCCGCGCGCGCGAACGCCTGCTGCTCGCCTCCGGCGCCTATGAACGCGTGATTACAACTGCCTTCAACGTCGCGCCCGACGGCGTCAAGCTGCCCCCGCTTGCCCCCCGCGCCATCGTCGGCGGCGGGCGCTACGTCACCGCCGCGCGCCTGCGTCAGGGCCGCGAGGCCGAACTGCCCGGCCTCACCGACGAAATCCTCGATTGGGTCTCCGCCTACCGCTCGCCTGTAGCCGGGCGCCTCAGCCTCACCACCACCACCAATCCGCCGCACGTACCCGCCTCGCCCGCCCGCTTCCTCTCCGGTGACGACCGCCGCTCACGCGTACTGGGCGCCGTCGTCCATTTGACCCTCGACGAGGGCTTCGCGCCGCTCTCGGACCCGCAGATCGCCCAGTTTGCGGGCATGTCCACCGAATCCTTCCACAAGCAGTTCCCCGACAAGGAGCAGTGCTTCCTCACCGTCATCGACGAATTCGCCAACGAAATCATCGAGACCATGATCGCTGCTTCCGCCGGCGCCAGCAGTTGGGCCGAGGCCGTCTACCTCTCCGTGCAGTCCGCCATCGACTACCTCGTCGCCCACCCCGGCCTCGTGCGCATGGCCTTCATCGACATCTTCGACATCGGCCCGCGCATGGTCGATCGCCTCGACCTCACCCTCGACCGTTTCGTCAAACTGCTCGAAGCCGGTGCGCCCGAACCGCGCCGCGCGCCCGCGCTCTCGCCCGAGGCCGTCACCGGTGCCCTATGGACCGTGCTCAGCGGCTACGCCGTCCGCAACCGCCTGCGCTACCTGCCCTGCCTCGTTGATCATCTGGCCTTCCTTGTGCTCGCCCCCTACCTCGGGCCCAAACCCGCCATCGAGGCCATCGAGCGCGCCAAGCAGCTACCCCCGCGCCAGCTTTCCGCCTGAGCGCCCCTATCGTAGGGCGCAGCATGCCCGAGCTCAGCACTCCGCACCCGCGCAGGGTCGGCCACAAGGGGGCCGCCCACATCGCCCCCGGCAACACGCTGGCCTCCTTCGAGGCCGCCGTGCAGGTCGGCGTGGACATGATCGAGTTCGACGTCCTGAGCGAAAACCTCGACGGCAGCGGGCGCCTGCTGCTGGCGCACGACTACGAGGCCCTGCGCGCCTCGGAGCCCCTGACTTTGCAGGAGGGCCTTGAGCACCTTGCCGGCTCTGCCTACGAGGGCATCGAACTGGATGTCGACGTCAAGATTCCCGGCTACGGCGTGCGCGTCGTAGAGGCCCTGCGCGAGTACGGTCTCGTCGAGCGCTCGCTTGTAAGCGGAACTTTCCCCGACGAGCTCGACGCCATGCGCGCTGTCGAGCCCTCGCTGCGCGTCGGCTGGTCGGTCCCGCGTGCGCGCCGCGACTACACCGAGGACCTCCTGACCATGGTCCCCGCGCTGGCGATGCTCACCGGCTACCGCGCCTGGCTGCCCCGCCGCGCCCGCGCCGAGCTGCGCTCAGGGCGCTTCGACGCCATCATGGCGCACTGGCGCCTAGTCACACCGGCTTTGGTCCGCGCCGTCGCCGAGGGCGGCGGGGAACTGTACGTCTGGACCGTCGATGACGCCGCGCAGATGGCCAAGCTCACCGCCATGGGGGTCGACGGCATCATCACCAACGACCCGCGGCTGTTTACCTGACGCCTGAGCTTCGCCGTGCCTCAGGATGCCTCGCGGTAGGCCAGCGCCGAGGGGACGCCGCGCAGCTCGCTCTGTAGGCGTGTCAGCACCTGCACGGCGGGGGTTTTCGCCGGCCAGCCGTAGGTGGCCACGAGCCTTTTGCAGCGCTCCGCATCCGTCGGCTCAAGCACTGCCCGCGCCATCTCCTTGGCCAGGCTGCGCATCCCCTCGTGCAGCCGCTCCATCTCCCAGTGCACACGCCCGTCATCCTGCATCTCCACGTAGCCCTTCGCCAGCAGGTAGCTCAGCTCAAGGTACGCCGCGCCGGCATCGCCATACAGCCACGGGCCGCGGCGCAGGTAGTGCAGCAGCTCCGCCAGGAACACATCGACCACGTCCACCGCACTCAGCCCCGCCAGCGAGAGCCACGAGGGGGTCAGCGCGAGCAGTAGCCCATACACGTCGGCCACCGCCTCCTGCATCATCATGAACGGCTCGTGGCCAAGTTCCAGGCGCCAGCCATAGTCCGTGGTGGGTAGCGTCGCGGTGTGGCCGATGTCGTGGCCGCGGAACCAGCTGAGCAACGCTCGCTCCACCGCCACGTTAGGGTCGCGTCGGGGGCCCGCAAAGATCGCTCGCCCCAGCGGCTCGCTGATCACCGTGAAGCGATCGCGGTAGGAGTTGCGAAACACGATCGTCTTCTTGCGCTGCCCCGGCTCGCCCGGCACCGCCTCGTCCTCGGGCAGGAAGTACGCGAAGTGCTTGGGGTACGCATTTGCCTCCCCGCCGCAGGCCACCATGTCGGTCACCCGCATCGGATAGGACTCATCGAGCTTGAGCTCTCCTAGCTCCAGTTCGCCGCGCAGCTCGCTGGCCGCCTGCGGCAGGTGATCGTCAAGCGAGCGCACGATTGCGTCGTACTGCGGGCACGCCGCGGCGGCCACGACAGTGTGCAGGGGTGTGGGCGTCTTCAGGCGCCACGTGCACTGCGGGCCGCACAGCACCGTCAACGGCACCAGCTCATACAGGCTGCCCTCGCGTGCGGCTGCCTCCGCGTGCGAGCCACCCTCCAGGAACGCCCGCGCGCGCATCTGCACGATCTCAGCCTCCTCGCCCTCCATGCTCCGTGCTATCTCCTCGAGCATCTCGCCTGTGCGCTCGGCCAGCGCGTCCACTGCCTCCACGTTCAGCGGCATCCCCTTGCGCGTCTGCAACATGCGCATCGCGTCCCCGACTGCCGCCAGCTCGCGTAACCGCGGCATCAGCGGCGCCACCTCCTCGCTCAGATCGGCCTGCAGCGGCACGTAGCGCACCCCGTGCTGTTCCTCCTCCGGCCAGAACAGCGGGCACGGCGCAGCCTCGGGGTCCAGTACCGCCTGGCCACCGCCGGGGGTGTGGGCATCTGTGTATTTCATCGTGCTCTCCACGCTAATCGGACAGGTCTGAGCCGGCAAAGAAACGGTTCCATTTGCCCCACTAACGCGCCGACTTGGCCGCTTTGTGTGTCTGACTTAAGCGATCTTGCAGGTCCCGGCGCTGAACCCCGCCGGGTCGGCGCCCACCAGGCTCTTGTGCCCGGGCGTCGTGGTGAGCGTGATGGCGTGCACCACATGGGCGCCGCGGCGCCACTGGAAGCTCACCACGCCACGTAGTCTGAACGGCCCCGCTGTGGGCACCAGCTGGAAGCTGCGTCCCGACTGACTGGCGCTCGAGCTCGAGCTCACGGGCTGAAAGCCCGAGTCCGCGCCCTTGGCCACATACACCCACTTCTTGGTACTGGCATCCACGTACTGCACCTGGAAGCGCATGAACATCTCATCGCCCTTATGGCCGTCGCTTGGCATCGAGCCGCGGATGCCAATCGTGTTGGGCTGGTCCTTGGGGCTGCACACATCCACCGTCGCCCACAGTTCGCGCGAGGCGAAGAGGGAGTGCGCCGCCGGAGCCGCGGGGGCTGCCGCGACCGTGCCCAGCGCAATCAGGGGCGCCAGCAGCTTCAACGAGAGCATGTTCTGAAGATAGCGTCGGGCGCGAGGTCACGGTGTGATATCTCCAGCCATGTGCCCAGTTCAGGGGAGGTGGTCGAACTGCTGGGGCGGGTGCCGGTGTTCTCGACGCTTGACGCCGAGGACCTGCAGCGCATCGCCCAGCTTGCCGTGCCGCGCAGCTTCCAGGCCGGCCAGGCCGTCTTCCGCGAGGGCGACTCAAGCGACACCTGCTACGTCGTGAGCTCCGGTCACGCGCGCGCCATACGCGGCCACGGCGACGGGCGCACCATCACGCTCGCCACCTTCGGACCCGGTGACTTCTTCGGCGAGCTCGCGCTGTTCGAGGACGAGCTGCGCTCGGCCACCGTCGAGGCGATCGAGGAGATGAGCGCGGTAGCCGTGCTCGGTCCTGACATGCGCCGCCTCATGAATGAGCACCCGCAGATCGCTGTGCGCCTCTTGATCGCCTTGGGACGGCGACTGCGCGAGACCAACGAGCGCCTCGCGCGCCAGTCCTTTCAGACCGTACAGAGCCGCGTGGCGTCCGTGCTCGGCGAGCTCACTGCGCAGGCTCTTGCCGAGGGCGCCGCCGCCGAGCAGGGTGTGGCGGTCGTGGCCACCCAGTCCGATCTCGCGCAGCTCGCAGGCTCCTCGCGGGAGTCCGCCAGCCGTTTCCTCGCGGTGCTCGAGCGCGCCGGCGTGATCTCCCAGGGGCGCGGGCGCCTCGTTGTGCACGACCCCGAGGCCCTGCAGGCGTATGTCTTCTAAGGGGAAGAGCGCCGGTGGGAGGACGCCCAAGGGACGGGACTCCGGGTCGGGCATGAAGGCCAGGTCCCGCGCGCGGGAGGTCTCCGCCGGCGGCGTCGTCGTGCGCGACGGCGAGGTGGTCGTGATCGTCCCCACCCGCCGCGCCGCGGATGGCGCCAAGGTGCTGTGCCTGCCCAAGGGCCATCTCGACCCCGGCGAGAGCGCGCAACAAGCCGCCCAGCGCGAGGTGCGCGAGGAGACCGGTGTGGAGGCGGAGCTCATAGAAGATCTGGGGGAGGTGCGCTACTGGTACCGCCGCGACAGGCGCTCGGTGCCCAAGTCGGTGCGCTTCTTCCTCTTCCGCTACTCCGCCGGCGACACCGAGGATCACGACGATGAGGTCGAGCTGGTGCGCTGGATGGATCTGGGTGAGGCCGAGAAGGCGCTCAGCTACGAGGGCGAGCGCAAGATGGTGGCCTTGGCGCGCGCAGCCTTGGAGCGCGACAGGTAGCCTTGCCAAGGTGCAGGTACTCAATTTCTACTCAACGATCTTCGCCGACGAGCTCAAGCGGGGGCGCAAGACGGCCACCATCCGCCTCGGCGACAAGTCCGCCAAGTACCGCAAGAACCAACTGGTGCTGGTGACCATCGGCTACCAGCACTCCCCGCGTGAGCGCATCTTTGAGGCCGTCATCGATCAGGTCGAGGTCATGCGCCTGGCCGAGCTCTCGCCGCGCGACATCAAGCACGACAACCCCGAGTTTCGCCGCCACGAGGAGCTCATCCACTTCCTCGAGCAGATCTACGGGCGCACCGTGACGCTGGATGACGTCGTCACCGTCGTGCGCTTCTCGCAGATCGTCGACAAGCCAGTGGGGATGACCGAGGCGATGAAGGGCTTCGGCGGGGCGCAGAACTAAGAGAAGTTCTGGCACTCCTGTGAAGAAAGTGCCAAATCTGCCTTGACGTACCGCGTCTTTCCTCTATATTGACCCTCGTTGGCACTCGCAGTGGATGAGTGCCAGAGGTCGCGCCCTGGTCCCTGCTGGTTCGTGGGGCGTGGCCACAGCAAGCTCTCTTTCAACGGAGGTTCTTACGACATGAAGCTTAAGCCCCTGGGCGATCGGCTGATCGTGCAGGCAATCGAGGAGGAGTTGACCACGGCCAGTGGTCTCGTGCTCCCCGACACTGCCAAGGAGAAGCCACAGAAGGGTAAGGTCCTCGCCGTCGGTGACGGCAAGATCAACGAGGACACCGGTAAGCGGACGCCGCTCGATGTCAAGGAGGGCGACGAGGTCCTCTACAGCAAGTACGGCGGGACCGAGATCAAGGTCGACGGGG
>DATBPO010000118.1:0-5044 GCA_036561265.1 Solirubrobacteraceae bacterium
AAAGACCTTCCAGCACGGCCTCGTAGTGCTTGAAGAAGGGCGCCTTGCGATACCAGGAGCGCAACGTGAGCCAGTGGCGCTGCGCCCACGCGGGGTCGCTTACGAGCGTCTCATCGATGCGCTGCGTGTAGCGCCCCTTGACCTGCACGGGAATCGTCAACCACTGCGTCCCCTGGGGGGACTTGAAACGGTTACGGTTGCGCCAGTCCCGACGGGTGTACTGGACGTCGTCGTAGAGGATGAACTCATCCACGCGGCGCATGAGGTCGAAGTAGCCCTTCCAGGGCACGTAGTTGGACTGCACGATCGCCACGGTCTTGCCGGCCATGCCTCAGCTCCTCACGCCAACGATCAAGCCGGTGACGACGATCAGCACACCCGCGATCTTGCCTGGCGAGATGCTCTCGTTGAGAAACAGGCCGCTGAAGATCAGAACCGACAGAAAGGAGACCGCCGAGAAGGGGTACGCCCTGCTGAGGTCCAGTTTCGAGAGCGCCGCCATCCAGCACAGCGCCGCGACCAAGGTGGTGGCCATCGCGCTCAGCACCCAGGGATCGGTGAGCAGGCTGAAGAAGAAGTGCCCCTTGCCTTCAAGCGTCGCCGGCAGGTGCCCGCGCTTGGAGACGCGCCACTTCACCACCAGCTGGCCGTAGGCGGTGATGATCACCGATATGCCGACGTATACCCACGCCACCGTCGCTCACCCGTCCTCGCGCTGGAGCGCATAGCCGATGCCGCCGCGCCCATAGCCGTTGCCGTTGTAAAGCAGATAACGCGTGCCACCGCTTGCAAATACCGCGGGGTACGCCTGCATTTCCGTGTCCCACGCTTCGGCGGGGCCACCGAGTTCGGCGCGCTCGTCTTCACGCGTCCAGCGCAGGCCGTCGGGCGAGGAGGCGCAGGCCAGGCGGTAGCTCTCGCCGCGCACGCACAGCCACATGCGGTAGCCCTCAGCATGGCGCTCCACGCAGGGGCGTCCCATCGCATACTCCTGCGCGTCCTTGAAGTCGAGCGCCACCTGCCCCTCGCGCTGCCAGTGCACACCGTCCTCGCTGTGCGCGTAACGCACGTGGTAGTAGTGGCGTGGGGTGTCGGCGACCATCTCCCAGCGCGCGCACGAGATGTACCACATGCGCCACATGCCATCCTGCTCGCGCAGCACCCACGGCGAGGCCGTCAGGTAGGGGTCGACCGCGTTGCGCTCCAGGATCGGCGCCTGCGATACGCGCTCGAAGCGCTCCTCGCCGGGTCTGCGCACCGCGAGGCCGGCGTAGAAGTAGAAGGGCACGCTGACCCCCAGCGACCAGCCGGTGTAGTAGAGGAGCGTGCCCTGCCCCTGCTCGCCCTCCACGACACAAGAGACGGTCACTCCGGCGTCATCGAAGGCCCCCAGCTCGCCCGGGCTCAGTACGGGATCGGGATCGTGTGCCGCCACGCGCAAGGCGCCGTCGGGGCGGATCTGTAGCGATGCGCGGGCGATGTGCGCGCGTCCCTGCGCATCTCGCGGGGAGTAGTAGAGGGTCGGGGTGTTCTGCGCGCTCGTCTCGATGACTCCCAGCGCCACATGAGAGATGCTCCAGGGGTGCTGTGGTGGCGCGGACAGCAGCACTCCCCGTCGCTCCCAGCCCACTAAACGGCCTCCGCATTGGTCGAGGACGGCGCGCTGCGGGTGCTCTGCAGGGGCGTGTGCGAGACGCTCGACAGCTCTCGCCACATCTCATCCGGCTGAACCCGCGCGCCTTCGGTCACCCGATCCACCACGAACACCGGCCTGTCCCGCACCTGGTCGAAGACCTTGCCGATGTAAAGGCCCGTGATGCCGGTGCTGAGGATGATGAAGCCACCGACGAACAGGCCGCCGGCGACGAGGCTGGTCCAGCCGGGGAACACCGTGCCGACGACGCGCGCATACACCACGCGCAGCGCCAGCAGACCGCCGAGCGCCGCTAGGCCGAAGCCCATGTAGACGATCCAGCGCAGCAGCACGGTGGTCTGAAAGAAGACGCCATCGAGCGCATGATCGATCAGCTTGGGCAGGCTGTAGGAACTGCGACCCTTGTAGCGGGGGGCGGGCTGGTAGTCCACCGCGACCGTGTCGAACTTCAGCCAGGTGAGGATCATCATGTAGTGGCGGTCCTCGTCCTTGAACGTCAGAAACGCATCGACGACCTTGCGCGTGATGACGCTGAAGCTGCCGTACTGCCCGTCGAGGTCAGCGCCGGCGAACACTTTGATGCCGCGGAAGTACATGCGGCCGACGAACCCACGCAACCAGCCGGTGGGCTTGCGCACCCTGCGCCCGAAAACGATCTCGTGGCCCTCAAGCGACTTCTCATACAGCCGCGGTAGGTCCTCGGGAGGATCCTGCAGGTCGCAGTCCATTACGGCCACGCGCGCACCACGGGCGTGCTGCAGGCCGGCGGTGATTGCCGCGTGCTGGCCGAAGTTGCGGCTCAGCAGCACCCCCCGCACGGCGCCGTCGGCTTCGGCCATGCGCTCGATCTGCGGCCAGGAGCCGTCACCTGCGCGGTCATCCACGAGCACGATCTCATAGCTCACATCCATCTCGTGGAGCACCGCGGTGAGGCGCTCGTGCAGGTGTGCCACGCACGCTCCGCAGCCATACACAGGGACTACAACGCTGAGGTCGGGGATTTCATTCGGGCTATCAAAATCCATCCAGCCGACGCTAGCAACGGCTGGTGGGGCGGCAAAGCGCTCCGCGAGCGCATGGGACGCTCAAAAGCGTTTTCCTGAACCGTTTGTTTCCGACTGAGGCCCTTGCACGGTTCGCTGATAACTGGGACCATTTTGCAAATGAAAACTGTCGCCGACGCTGTGCCGAGCGCGAAAATCCCCTTCAACCGGCCGCACGCCACCGGCGATGAGTTCGGCTACATCCAGGCGGCGATCGACAACCTGCACCTCTCTGGCAACGGGCCCTTCACCGAGCGCTGCTCGCGCTGGCTTGAGCGGCAGCTGGGCAGCGCGCGCGTGCTGCTCACCTTCTCCTGCTCCTCGGCGCTTGAGATGGCGATGCTCGTCGCCGACATCGGGCCGCGCGATGAGGTCATCGTGCCCTCCTACACCTTCCCCACAACCGCCGGCGCCGTGGCCCTGCGGGGGGCCGTGCCGGTGTTCGTGGACATACGTGCTGAGACGCTCAATCTCGACGAGCGCCTGCTGGAGGAGGCGATCACTTCGCGCACGCGCGCGATCGTGCCCGTGCACTACGCCGGCGTGGGCTGCGATATGGACGCGATCCTCACCACCGCCGAGCGTCATGGGCTGACGGTGATCGAGGACGCCGCCCAGGGCATCTCGGCGTCCTACCGCGAGCAGCCGCTGGGGGCGATCGGCGACCTCGGTTGCCTGAGCTTCCACGAGACCAAGAACCTCACCTGCGGGGAGGGAGGCGCCCTTCTGGTCAACCGCCCCGACTGGATCGAGCGCGCGGAGATCCTGCAGGAGAAGGGCACCAACCGCAGTCAGTTCCTGCGCGGACAGGTCGACAAGTACACCTGGGTCGACCTCGGCTCCTCCTTTCTCACCAGCGAGATCAACGCCGCCTTCCTGTGGGCGCAGATCCAGCACGCCGCAGAAATACTCGAGCGGCGCATGGCGATCTGGAGCGCCTACCATGCGCGCTTTGCGGCGCTTGAAGAGGAGGGCCTGCTGCGTCGTCCCATGATCCCCGCCGACCGTCGCCACAACGCGCATATGTACTACCTGCTGCTGCCCACGCGCGCCGAGCGTGACCGCTTCATCGAACGCCTCGCGGCACAGCGCGTAGAGGGGCACTTCCACTACATCCCTCTGCACTCCTCTCCCGCAGGCCGACGCTACGGGCGTACGCCGCGCGAGCTTCCCGTCACCGATCGCATCAGCGACACGCTTGTGCGCCTGCCGCTCTTCCTTGGCATGGGCGAGGCCGAGGTGGAGCGCGTGTGCCTCGCCGTCGAAGGTGCGGCGCGGCAGGCTGGCGCGCCACCGCAGCGGCCACGGCCATGCTCAGGGCGCCAAGCGCGCGTGCCTGCTGCGCGCCACCCCGTGGGCCGGCGCGCCGGTAAGGCGTTGTGAGCTTCGCACGCCAGTAATCTCGCAGGACGATGCTCCTGCACCCGGTCGCGCTCTTGGCGGTGGCTGCCCTGGCTGCACCAAGTAGTCCTTCTTCCACGGCGCCGGCTGCCCTGGCTGCACCAAGCAGTCCCTCTTCCACGGCGCCGGCGGCCAATCCCAATACGCCCGTGCCGGTGCCTGCCTCGGACCTCCCGTATCCCGGTCGCCACCTCTCGGCCAACCAGGTGCTGCGCATCGCGGAAGCGCTACCGAAGGTGCGGGGGGAGCGCGCTAAGTACCCGGGCTCCTACGGCGGCGCGTATTTGAAGGGACCGGGGCGCTGGCAGGTGAGCTACTTCTCACGTAAGGGCAGGGAGATAGTGCAGGTCTACATCGCCGACACTGGCGGACGGGTGCTCGAGCAGTGGACGGGCTTTCAGGTGGCGTGGACGATGGCGCGCGGCTATCCGGGCGCGTTTGGCCGGCACGTCAACGCGCTTTACGTGTGGTTGCCGCTGTGCGTGCTCTTCTTCGTGGGCCTCTGTGACTGGCGCCGGCCCCTCTCGCTGCTGCACCTCGACCTGCTGGTGCTGCTGTTCTTCTCGGTCTCTTTGGCGTTCTTCAACCACGCGCGCATCTATGCGTCGGTGCCGCTGGCCTATCCGCCACTGCTCTACCTGCTCGTGCGCATGCTGTGCCTGTTGCGCAAGCGCAGCGGGCGCCTGCCGCGGCTGCGCATGCCCCCGCAGGCGCTCGCCGTGGGCGTCATCTTCCTGATCGGCTTTCGCGTCGGCCTCAACGTCACCGACTCCAACGTCATCGACGTCGGCTACGCAGGCGTCATCGGCGCGCAGAAGCTCACGCGCGCGCAGCCGCTCTACGGCCACTGGCCGAGCGACAACGAACACGGCGACACCTATGGGCCTGTCAACTACGAGGCCTACGTGCCCTTCCTGCAGATCTTCGGCTGGAGCGGGCGCTGGGA
>DATBPO010000119.1:0-3460 GCA_036561265.1 Solirubrobacteraceae bacterium
CCGCCGCCGGGGTCGCCGGGGACTCCTTGCCACCCCTGCCGGGCAGCGGCGGCAGCGCGAGCTTGACGATCTTGCGCACAACGCTGCCGAACTGCCTGTGCAGGGGGCCCGTGTTGTAGGGGATCGCATAACGCTCGCAGATCGCGCGCACCTCGCTTGAGATTTCGCTGTAGCGGTGGGCGGGCAGGCCGGGGAAGAGGTGATGCTCGATCTGGAAGCTGAGGTTGCCGGCCATGACGTGAAAGAGCTTGCCGCCGGTGAGGTTGGCTGAGCCCAGCAGCTGGCGGTAGTACCACTGCCCGCGTGTCTCGTTGGCGGCCTCGGCCTCGCTGAACTCGTGCGTCCCATCGGGGAAGTGGCCACAGAAGATAATCGTGAATGCCCACAGGTTGCGCGTGAGGTTGGCCGTCGCGTTGCCCGCCAGCACAAAGGGGAAGGAGGGACCGGAGAGGAGGGGGAAGAGAACATAATCCTTCAGCGTCTGGCCGCGCACCTTGCCCCAGATGTCCCGCAGCATGCCGCGCTTGTCGGCCAGGCTCACCTTGCCGGCGGCGATCTGCTCGGTTTCCAGGTCGTGCAGCGCGACGCCGTACTGGAAGAATGCCGCGAGCAGCGCGGCATAGAGGGGGTTGCCGAGGTAGTAGGGGCGCCAGCGCTCCTCCTCGCTCATGCGCAGGATTCCGTAACCGATATCGCGGTCCTTGCCCACGATGTTGGTGTAGGTGTGGTGCATGTAGTTGTGGGAGTGACGCCACTGGTCGGCCGGGCAGGCGGTATCCCACTCAAAGCTCTTGCCGCTCAGCCGCGCATCGCCGGTCCAGTCGTACTGGCCGTGCATAACGTTGTGGCCGATCTCCATGTTGTCGAGGATCTTCGACACCGACAGCGCCGCCGTGCCGGCCAGCCACGCGGGCGGCAGGAAGCTCACAAACAGCAAGGCGCGGCCCGCCACCTCAAGGCTCCGCTGCGCGCGAATGACCTTATTGATGTACTGCATATCGCGCTCGCCGAGATCGGCGGTGACGCGCGCGCAGATGGCATCGAGTTCGTTGCCGAAGGACTCAAGCTGCTGGGGTGTTAGATCTGGTGGCGCCTTGGACATGGCCTGGCTCCTTTTCGAGAGTGAGTGAAAGAGATGAGGGTGGGGGTTAAGAGAGATGAGGGCGGTCGACCGGGATGGTTATTCATTTTTGGACTCAGTTTTTTTTGGGTGTGGGTGTCAGAGGTCCAGCTCCACATCGCCCACGGGCACCGAGACGCAGATGCGGATCTGCTCATCCCGCGCGCCCGAGACCTCGCCGCTTATGAGATTGCGCACCCTGCCCGCGCGCTTGCGACAGCTGCAGGTGTTGCAGATGCCCATGCGGCAGCCGTACTGCGGCGCGAGGCCCGCATCCTCGGCCTGCTCCAAGAGCACCAGGCCACTGTTCGCCGCCGCGCGGCCGCTCGTGGCGAAGCTGACGGTGCCCTCGATGTCCTCGACGCCCTCGCGCCCGAAGCTCAGCGATCCCGGCGTGAACGTCTCGACCACCGGCTCGGGCAGGCCATCCGCCGCCCGCACGCTCCGCACGGCCTCGATCAGCGCCGGCGGACCGCACACGAACGTCGCCGCGCCATCGTGCTCGGGCATCACCGCCCGCAGATGCTCGCGCGCGAAGCGACCCGTCAGCGGGGAGGCCAGCGAAGAGCGCGAGCGCGCGCCGTCGCCTGCCCGCGTGAAGCCGCGCGCCACGCGCAGGCCGCGGTGACGCGCCGCGAGCTCATCGAGCTCCGCGCCATACAGCGCCAGGTCCGGCAAGCGCGCGTAGTTGAGGAAGCCCACTTCGCCGCGGTAGCCCTCGTCGCAGAGCGTGCGCAGCATCGCCATCACCGGCGTCACACCGCTGCCGCCGCTGATCAGCAGCACCCGCTCGGGCCGCTGCAGCGGCAGCACGAACTCCCCCTGCGCCTGGCTGAGGCCCACGATCATGCCGACCCGCGCGTGCTCGCGCAGATGGCCCGAGACCCTGCCGTCGGGGTGGGTGGAGACTGTCAGCTCAAGCGTTTCGATGTGCTCAGAACCAGCCGGCGAGTAGGGGCGCGTGTGGCGCACCCCCGCGACCTCCACGCTCACATTCACGAACTGGCCCGCGCTCAGGCCCCGCCAGCTCTCGTTGGGGCGCAGCGTCAGTGTCACGCTCCGCGGCGTCTGGTGGCGCACGGCGATCACCTCCGCTCGCGCCTCCTTCACCAGCAGCGGCGATACGAGCTCCAGGTAGCGATCGACGCCGTGGGGGTAGGCCAGCGCCTCCAGCAGACCCGAGTGCAAAAGGCGCTGGCGCAGGCCGCGGCGTGCACGGGGTAGAGGGGAAGGGGAGGGGAGGAGAGGGTGTGGGCCGGTGGACGCGGGACCGTTGGGAGCGAGCAGGGCGGCGGTGGTGGCGGTGGCGGCGGTGGGCAAGGTTCAGGCTCCGATCATTCAGTGCACAACTGTTCACAGACTACCTTACCCAGTACACTGCTTCTCCCACCAGGTAACAGATATAACTGTGATTTCCGTCACACATAGATCGTGAACATGCGTACTCCTGAGCCCGAGGCACTGGCCGGCCGTGACGCGCGCGGCGCGCACCATCGAGACCCGCCGAACGCGCAGCCACCAAGCACGCCCACACGCCAGGAGCGCAAGCAGCTCACGCGCCGCGCGCTGCTCGACGCCGCGCTGGAGCTGCTCGAGCAGCAGAGCTTCGCCAGTCTCAGCCTGCGCCAGGTCACGCGCGCCGCCGGCATCGTGCCCACCGCCTTCTACCGCCACTTCGAGGACATGCAGGAGCTTGGGTTGGTGCTCGTCGATGAGTCCTTCCGTACCCTGCGCGCAATGATCCGCGCCGCGCGTACGGACCCGCGCACCTACGAGCACGTCATCCGCAACTCCGTCGAGGTCCTCGTCAGTCACGTGCACGCGCACGAATCGCACTTCCGCTTCATCGCGCGCGAGCGCTTCGGCGGCGTCGCCGTGTTGCGCCAGGCGATCCGCACCGAGATCCGCCTCTTCGCCAGCGACCTGGCGATGGATCTAGCGCGCTTTCCCGTGCTTGCGAGCTGGAGCAGCGAGGATCTGCAGCTGCTCGCAGGGCTCATCGTCAACGCCATGGTCTCCACCGCCGAGGCCATCCTCGACGGCCCCCCGCGTGACCCTGCCGCGGAGGAGGAGATCGCCGCCACCGCCCGCCGCCAGTTGCGTCTCATCACGCTCGGCGTGCCGCAGTGGCAGGGGGCGGGGAGGACGGCTTAGCGCGTCACCGTGGCCGGGGTCCGAGGGGGCTAGAGCGTCGTGGTGGTCAAGCGGCCAGGGCCCCCCTCAGGCGCCGCTGTAACTGCTCGGTGCAGACGGGGCCGTGCGCGTGTCGGCGATCAGTTCGAGCAGCCCCTGCGACGTAGTGCCGCCGAGCACGCGCAGACGATGCAGGCGATAGGGGTC
>DATBPO010000120.1:0-24961 GCA_036561265.1 Solirubrobacteraceae bacterium
GGGAGAGCAGGTTGCGAAAAGCGAGATCTCCCTGGAAATCGGAGAAAACGTCGTCGATAGGATGCGCCAATCGTGGACTCCTAAGCGCGACCTCCGGGAGTCTGTGATCTGCTGAGTGGGATTCGCCGCGAGGAGCTGGGCGTCCAGCTATACCAGGCAGGGGATCTTCAGTCCGGGAGCCAGCCGCCCGCGTTTCGCGTTGTTGAAATCGTGCTGTTGGATCGCGTCTTCCACATCGGGCTCCTCGGACGCCCCGGCGTCGGGGACGATGCGCTCGTCCAATAGGCGCTCGTCTTTTAGCGCAGCCAGGTAGGAACTCAGCGCGTGTCGCCTGGCCCGCGGCACCGGCATTTCACCGAGCATTTGCTCCATCTTGGCGAGCCCACCGTCCTCGGTATGTGCTGCGCTACCGTCCTTCGTCATATTCCTATCGCCGTTGAACTGCCGCAAGCTGTGCATCATCGCGCAGAACGTGCGTGTCTGCTTGGCATTAGGCGGATTCGGACCCGCCCGAACGAGAGGCTGCGTCTCCAGCAGTGCGCTGTAGAGCATCGCCGGCCGCGTGCGCACATGGTGGGCGCCGGAGGAGCCACAGCCGCTCAGCGCCAACAGCGCCAACACTCCGCTCGCCGCGTACACACCGAGACAGGCCCGCGCGCACCCGCCCAGCGGGCCTCTTCCCGCTGAGCCAGACTGGCAGCATGAGCGATGACCTGCGCCCATTCCAGGAGCCTAGCTTAATTTCCAAAGATCGGTACTGTTGCCTAGATTCCGATTTTCCCGCCGTCAGGGCTGTAGCTCGGCTGGCGCGCACGCACGGTGTACTCGCCCGCCTCAAAGCGCCCCGTACGCCGGCGGTACTCGATCGTGCTCCACGGGAAGATCGCCGCGTTGTGGCCGTTCTTGTCCATGTAGTAGCTGCTGCACCCGCCTGCGTTCCACACCGTGCTCTGTAGCGCCTGCTGCACCTGCTCGTTGAAGCGCTCCTGCACCTCCGCGCGCACCTCCACGCTTGCCAGACCACGTGCGTCCATTGCACGCACCGCCTCGAGCACGTAGCGCGCCTGTGCTTCCACCAGCGTAAACGCCGAGCCGTGGCCGTTGCCGCAGTTGGGGCCCAACATCATGAAGAAGTTCGGGAAGCCCGCGATCGTCGTTCCCAGGTACGCCCGCGGGCTGCCGCTCCACACCTCGGCCAGGCTGCGCCCCTCACGGTCGAACGTGCGCTGCGCTATCGGCAGGTCCGTCATGCGAAAGCCCGTGCCGAAGATGATCGTGTCCACCTCGCGCTCGCTGCCGTCCGCCGCCACCACGCTGCGCTCGCGTATCTCCTGCACCGCGCTCTTCAACACCTCCACGTTCTGCGCCTGCAACGCCGGGTACCACTCGTTTGACATCAGCATCCGCTTGCAGCCCAGCGTGTAGCTCGGCGTCAGCGCGCGCCGCAGCTGCACGTCCCTCACCGAGCGGCGCAGGTGCCTGCGCCCCAAGCGCTCCACCTGCCGCATCGCCCCCACGTGGCGCGTGCCCGCGCCCACCAGCTCAAACGCGTAGTACAGCGCCGCCCGCAGCGCACGGCGCAGCGCGGGAAAGCGGCGCAACAGCCCCGCCTCCAACGCCGTGATCGCCCGATCGGGCTTCGGCAGCACCCAGTGCGCCGTGCGCTGGAAGACATGCAGATGCGCCACCTTCGGCTGTATCTCCGGCACGAACTGCACCGCCGAAGCGCCCGTGCCGATCACCGCCACCCGCCGGCCCTCCAGGTTGTGATCGTGATCCCAGCGCGCCGAGTGGAACATGTGGCCACTGAAGCGCTCCATGCCCGGCAGCTCCGGGATCACCGGCTCGTTCCACGGTCCCGTCGCCGACACCAGGATCGGCGCGCGCAAGGTGCCCGTGCTCGTGAGGAGCTCCCACTCCTGAGCCTCCTCATCCCACTGCGCTTTTTCCACCTCCGTGTTCGTGCGCACCCTCTCGCTCACGCCCAGGCGTTCCGCCGTCTCCTCTATGTATGCCCGTATCTCCTCCTGCCCCGCATACGCCCTGCTCCAGTCGCTCTTCGGCGCGAACCCAAACGAGTACAGCTGCGTCGGCACATCGCACGCGCAGCCCGGATAAGTGTTATCGCGCCACGTTCCTCCCACAGCAGACTCCTTCTCCAGCAGCACCACGTCCTCGATGCCCGCCTTCGCAAGCGCCATCGCCACGGTCAGACCCGAGATTCCCGAGCCGATGATCGCCACGCGGGCGCGGCTGGGCTCCTCCGATGTTCCGGCTGCCACCTGCGCGACCATACACCCAGCGCCCGGCACAGGGCAAGGGCATGGAAGACTTCGGCATGTGAGCGCCCCGCACACCATCACCTACGCGGTCGCCGACCGCATCGCCCGCATCACCCTCAACCGCCCCGAGCGCGGGAACGGGATCACGCGGGGGCTCGTGAGCGAGCTTGAGCAGTGTGTCGAGCAGGCCGACCTCGATCCAGCCGTGCACGTGATCGCACTCGCCGGCAACGGGAAGGGGTTCTGCGGAGGATACGACCTTGTCGAGAGCGCCGAGGGGCAGGGGCGGATGGGCGAGGCAGAGAGCGCCCCTGGAGCGGGCGGCGCAGGATCAGGTGCCGAGGCGCACGCCGCCGCTGTGCCCCCCGGCTCGCCGCTTGACCCGCACGTGATGGCCGCCAACCACGACCCCGCCGGCACCTGGGACGCGATGGTCGACTACGCCATGATGAGCCGCAACGTACGGGCGTTCATGTCGCTGTTTCACTGCGGCAAGCCGGTGGTGTGCAAGGTGCACGGCTTCTGCGTCGCCGGCGGCACCGGCATGGCGCTTTGCTCAGACCTGCTCGTCATCGCCACCGACGCCAAGATCGGCTACCCGCCCGCCCGCGTCTGGGGTTCGCCCACCACCTCCATGTGGATGCACCGGCTCGGGGCGCAGCGCGCCAAGCGCCTGCTCTTCACCGGCGACAGCCTCTCCGGCGCCGAGGCGCTCGACTGGGGGCTTGCCATCGAGGCCCCCCCGCCCGAGCAGCTCGATGAGCGCACCGAGATCCTGCTCGCGCGCATCGCCCGCCTGCCCATCAACCAGCTGCGCACGATGAAGCTGCTCGTCAACCAGTCCCTCTACGCCCAGGGGCTGCACACCACCCAGGTGCTCGGCACCCTGCTCGACGGCATCACCCGCCACACCCCCGAGGGCTACGCCTTCCAGCAGCGCGCCATGCACGCCGGCTTCCGCCAGGCCGTCCGCGAGCGCGACGAGCCCTTCGGGGACCACGGCGCTTCCACTTTCAAGGGGTAGCCGGCAACAGTCATCCCCCAACACACCAGATTGGCTATGCCGCCCGGCGTACTGCTGCCCCTGGCGAGTTAGCGCTCAGCCGGTCCCGGTGCGCCAGCGCCTGCTGGATCGCCGCGTCCAGCTGCTCGGGGGTAAAGGGCTTTGTGACCGTGCCCGCGAGGTTCGGTTCCAGCTGCGTCATCTCCGCCGGTGCGAGCGCCACGCCCGCGCACACGATCGCCACCGACGGGTTGGCCGCGCGCGCTGTGCGCGCCAGGCTCACCCCGCTGCTCGCCGGCTCCACCAGCAGTACATCCGCGCTGCGCAGCTGCGCCGGCGTCGGCTGCGCATCGAGCGCCACCGCCTCGTGGCCCAGCCTCATCACCAGCCGCTCCAGCATCTGGCGCACGCTCTCATGGGGCTCGCTGATCATGATCCGTCTCATCCATAGAGACGATCGAGCGGGCCGGTAGGACTGCCGGCTGCGGGAGGTATGAATCGGGTCTGAACGATCGGCGCTAGGCAGCCCCGGGATGCCGCGCCCCATAAAAACGGCGAGCACCTCCGGCCAAGGTACAGGGACGATCGGGTCCCGTGAGGCGCACCTTCAACTCGGTCAACACGTCGCAGATCGGGATCACAAACGCCAGATCCTGCGCTTCAGGAGCCTGGGGGTCTTTCGCCAGCAGCGCGACGACCATTGCCACGACACAGTCGTCCTCGTCAACCACGATGGATCCTGAGTCACCCGGGCGAGCAAAGGGTCGCCCGTCGCCGTGTACAAACCAGCCACGCAGATAGTGCCGCACCAATGTCTTGCCCTTGCCCTGGGGCATCTCCACCTTCAACGACTCGAACGTCGGATCAAGCAGGCCCTTAGTCAATTTCGGGGCGTTGATGCCACGCTTGAAGACGGTTACGTAGTCGTCAACGCCAGTCAAATCACGTGCGCGCCCTGAGACGACCCTGCCCCGCACCTTCCGGCCCAGTGTCACGTGATCGTCAATCTGCACGAGACAGGCGTCCAGTGTGATCTCTTCGCATGGCTGCGGCGGATGGCTCTCGATCACTTCGCCGATACGTGGATCCCCCGCCTGTGGACAGTCGGGGTTCGTACCGTGAAGCACTTCGTACTGTTCCAGCGAGTGTGCCGCAGAGAGACTCCCAACGACGTGAGCAGCGGTGAGCATCAGCGAGCCTCCTCCGTTGCGCACCACCGATGCACCAAAGGAGCCAACCTGGTGTTTGCGTTCGTGATGACCTAGGCCGCCAGGATAAACACAGTCCCCGGGACCGATCTTTACAGGTGTCGGTGACAGCTCAGTCGGGTTGATCGGGGAGTGCGACGGCGTTTATCGCGCCGAACGTCTGTTTGGATCGCACCTCAAGCCCGTGATACTGCGAAGGCACATTGACTGGCGTGGTCACCCCGACATCGAGGAACCACAGACCCTGCTCACGATCGCGGCGAACGGCCACCGACGATAGGCCCTCCTGGGCGCGAAACTCACGGTAGAAGTCAAGGCGAGTTCGTTCGCGACCACCGGAGTCCATGTCCCGAGCATCCATGTCATGTGCCATTGTACACAAGGTTTCGGCTAGTGTCGGTCGACGCTTGAGCGGTGGGAAGAGTAGAAACTCGACAAGTTTTCTTCCTCCGAACTGTGCGAGGCGGGCACGTTAGCATAGACCGCCTCCTCCAGCACCGCCAGCACCGTCTCCGCGAAGCTCTCCCAGGAGAACTCCTGGGCGCGGGCGCTTGCTCGGGTGGATAACTGCGCGCGCAGGGGCTCGTCGCGCAGCAGGCGCTCTAGTTGCTCGCCGATCGCCGCGGCCCTTGTCGGGTCCGCGTAGGCCACCGCTTCGCCGCCCACCTCCGGCAGCGAGGAGATGTTCGAGGTCAGTACCGCCGCGCCCGCCGCCATCGCCTCCAGCACCGGCAGGCCGAATCCCTCGCCCAGCGACGGGTAGCAGAACACCGCGCAGCGGCGGTATAGCTCCGCCAGCGTCGCGTCGGAGACGTGACCCAGCAGCGTGCACCGCTCGCCCAGCGATTGCAGGGCGCGCAGCGTTCCATTCGCCTCCCAGCCCACCGGACCCACCACCACCAGCGGGTGCGCCGTCTGTAGCTCCGCCGGCATCGCCGCATACGCCTCAACCAAGCGCGGCAGGTTTTTGCGCGGCTCCAGCGTTCCCACCGCCAGCACGAAGCCGGGGGCGGGGAGTGTCGCCGTCGCCGCTACGCCGGAGGCCAGGGCCGTGCCATTGGGGTTGCCATCCAGGGCCATAGGCATGTCATCGGCGTTGCCATCGAGGGACGCAGGCGTGCGCTCTGGGCCGGCTCCCGTACCGCCCAGCCCCCGCGCCACGCCCAGCGGCGCCACCACCGTCAGTGACGCCGCCCCCGGGAAGCGCGTGATCAGTGCCTCCGCTGTCGCCTGCGAGATCGCTAGCAGCTTCGCCGAGCGCTTCACCGCCATGCCCAGCGTCACGCGCTCGATCACCCTTGAGCGGCGTTTCGGGTGCATCGCGCGCTCGAACGTCGCCAGGTCGTACACGATCGCCACGCTCGGGATGCGCAGGAAGCGGCTCGTCAGGTAGGAGTTGCTTGACAGGAACACGTCGCACTCGGCGTTTGCCGCGCGCGCGGCCTGCCAGTGCCAGCGCGGGTCGCGGGACTCCAGCAGGCGCCACTGGAAGCGCTCGTCGTCCAGCTCCTCCTGGCCCCATGCCTCGCGCGCGTACAGGACGTAGCGGTGCTTGTAATCCAATCCGGCCAGCGCACGTAGCAGCTCGCGTACCACCCGTCCCCGTCCCGCCGGCACCTCCGCCGCCGCCCGCGCGTCGATGCCGATGCGCAGATCCCGCCCCGCGCCCGCGCGCTCCAGCGCCGACGGAATGACCGTCGTGGACTGCGAGTCCGGGAGATCCTCCACTCTCAACAGGCTAGCCTCACCCTCCCATGCACGTCGGCCTCAACCTCATCTACCTCGTTCCCGGCGAGACCGGGGGGATGGAGGTCGTCGCCCGCGAGCTCCTGCCCGAGCTCCTCAAGGCCGCGCCCGGCGTCAAGTTCACCGCCTTTATTAATCGCGAGGCCGCCGCCGCGGGCGACGGGCCCTGGGGGGAGGTCCTGCCCGCCGTCACCGTCCCCGTCAACGCCTCCAGCCGCGCGCAGTGGGTGCTCGGCGATCAGGTCCTGCTGCCGCCGCTCGCCCGCCGCCACCGCATCCACCTCATGCACTCCCTCGCCAGCATCGCCCCCGCCTGGGGGCCCTACCGGCGCGTGGTCACGGTGCACGACATCATCTACGCCCGCTTCCCCGAGACCCACGCCGGCCTGCGCGACCTCGGCATGCGCGTCCTCGTGCCCGCCGCCGTCAGGAGTGCCCACCGCGTCATCGTCGACGCCCACAGCACCAAGCACGACCTCGTGCACATGCTCCACGCTGAGGAGCGCAAGATCGACGTCGTCCCCCTCGGCCTCGGCGCGCCCCGCCGCCACCAGCCCGCACCCGAGGCCCAGCTGCGCGAGCGCCTGCAGCTCGGCACCCGCCAGGTCATCCTCAGCCTCTCCGCCAAGCGCCCCCACAAGAACCTCTCCATCCTCATCCGCGCCCTCGGCCGCATCGACCCTGAGCGCCGCCCCCTGCTCGTGCTCCCCGGCTACCCCACCGCGCACGAGGACGAATTGCGCCAGCTCGCCGCCGCGCAGGGCCTCAGCGATGACGTGCGCTTCCTGCACTGGATCTCAAGCGAGGACCTCGAGGGCCTCTGGGGGCTCACCCGCGTCTTCGTCTTCCCCTCCCTCTACGAGGGCTTCGGGCTGCCCCTGCTCGAGGCCATGGACCGCTCCGTCCCCGTCGCCGCCAGCAACGCCTCCTCGCTCCCCGAGGTCGCCGGCGACGCCGCCCTGCTCTTCGACCCCCACGACCTCGCCCAGCTCGCCGACGCCATCGAGCGCCTGCTCTTCGACAACGACCTGCGCCAGACGCTTATCGCGCGCGGCGCCGAGCGCGTTAAGCAGTTCACTTGGGAGCGCACCGCCCGCGGCAGCCTCGACAGCTACGCGCGCGCGCTCGGCCTCGCCGGCCCGCCTGCGTCCTGGGGCGTCACGCCCGCGCAGCCCTGACTCACGCGCCGACCCCCGCCCGCAACCTCAATCCTTGCCCGCCCCACCCCGATAACTCTCAAGCACCCTCTCAAGCGAAGACTCAAGCGACAGTTCCTCCGCGTGCTCCGCATACCACCGCGCCGTGCTCTCCCGCATCCCCATCCCCGCCTCGCTCACCCGCACAATCGCATCCGCCACCGCCTCCGTACTGCCCTCCGCCGCGATCACCCCATTCACCCCATCCTCCACCAGCTCCACCGCCGCATTGTCCTCTGCCGCCACCACCACCGCCGGCGTCGCGTGCGCCGAAGCCTCCACCACCACCAAGCCGTAACCCTCGCGGCGTGAAGGCAACAGCAGGCACATTGCATGGCTCATCTCGCGCTCCAGCACCTCCGCCTCCACGAAGCCCGGCGCGCTCACCACGTCTCCCACTCCGTGCTCGGCGATCGCCGCTAGCACCGCGCCGCGTTCGGGGCCATCGCCGTAGAAGGCCCCCCGCAGTCCCGGCACCCGCTTTGCCGCCAGCGCCACCGCGGCCACGCCCAGCGGCGCGCGCTTCTCCGGGATCATGCGCCCCGCAAACACGACCACCGGCCCTGCCGCGATTGCCTCGTGCGCCCTCCTTGGCGGGCTCAGACCTCGCAGCACGGTGCGCGACCCCCACCCCCCCTCCCCCTCCAACCGTTTCGCGTGCAGCTCTGAAAAGCAGAACGCGCGCTGGGGCACACGCGCACACAGCCGCTGCACCGCGGCGCCCACCCAGCCCTGCACGCCGCCCAGGTAATCGCGCCAGTAGCCCCGCGACCACACCTCGAACCAGTCCACCACCAGCTCGTAGCGCCACAGCGGCCGCACCGCCGCCGCCGCCAGCAGCGGGAAGTACGGGAACGAGCACGTGTGCACCACCTCGTAGCGGCGGCCGAAGCGCAGCAGGTGCGCCAGCACGCCGGCGCCGAAGATGAGCGGCGGCAGGATACGCCGGCGCCCGCTCTCGGTGTAGAGAGCCATGCGCGGGGCCACGCTCACGACACGCACGCGCGCGTCGATCTGCGCGCGCTCGCCGCGCGGCCACTGGCGCATCGTCAGGTAGGACACCTCGTGGCCATCCGCCGCGAGGCGCTCGGCCAGGTCGCGGTACCAGCGCTCGGCGCCGCCCACCGTGTGCGGGTACAGGCAGTCGTAGATCAGGCAGATGCGCATGTGCAAGCAGGGTATTTGAAGGGGAGGGAGCCGCCGCAGGCGGCTCGTGTTGGCCGCGCACCGTGCATATCGCTCGCCCGCTGGGCGGGGGCGTGTGGGGGCAATCGTGCGGGGTTCCCGCGGGCCTTACGCTAGGATCGGGGCGCAAAGCGCGCCACTTTCCCCGGTGTGGCGGGTTATATGGGTTTGCCGGCGCTCCTCCCCGCATTCGCTGCGCCCGGCAAGGAGATATGAGCACCTTTCAGCAGACACGGCCCCCCGTCCTTGCTCCCAGCGAGCGCACCGAGACGCTCGTCTCTGTCGTCATCCCCTGCCTGAATGAGGCCGAGAACATCGAGGCCTGCGTGCGCTCCGCGCGGCGGGTGATGCAGGGCATGGGCATCGCGGGGGAGGTGGTTGTGGCCGACAACGGCTCAAGCGATCACTCGGCGGCGATCGCCCAGGCCGCGGGCGCGCGCGTGGTGCTCGAGACGCGCCGCGGTTATGGCAGCGCCTATCTCGCGGGCTTCGCCGCGGCGCGCGGGCGCTACATCGTGATGGCGGACGCCGATTTGACGTATGACTTCGATGACATCCCGCGTTTCGTGGCTGCGCTGGAAGCGGGCGCCGAGATGGCGATCGGCGATCGCATGGACAACATCCAGCCCGGCGCCATGCCCTGGCTGCACCGCTATGTCGGTAATCCGCTTTTGACGGGGCTGCTCAATTTTCTGTTTCGCACGGGCATCAACGACGCCCACTGCGGTATGCGCGCGGTGCGCGCCGATGTCCTTGAGCGCCTGGACCTGCGCACCACCGGCATGGAGTTCGCCTCCGAGATGGTGATTCGGGCTTCCAAGGAGAACCTGCGTATCGCCGAGTTTCCCATCGAATACCACCCCCGCGGCGGCGAGTCCAAGCTCTCAAGTTTCCGCGACGGCTGGCGGCACCTGCGCTTTCTTTTAGTCCACTCGCCCACGCATCTCTTCATCCTCCCCGGCGCGTTGCTCGCTGGCATCGGCACCCTCATCACCGTGCTCGTCGGCGGCGGCCTCGACTTCTTCGGGCGCTCCTGGGGTATCCACGCGCTGATCGGCGGTGCTCTCTTGATGATCGTGGGCACCCAGGTCGTCGCGCTCGGTCTCTGCGCCCACGCCTACGGCACCTACTTCATGGGCGAGCGCGACCCCTGGTTTGATCGCATGCGCGCGCGTTTGCGTCTCGAGCACGGGCTGCTGCTCGGCGGGGCCTTCATGCTCGTCGGCGCCGTCATGGGCGGCATCATCCTCGCCACCTGGATCAGCCACGGCTTCGGCTCGCTCTCCGATGAACGCCTCGCCATCGTCGGCGCCTCGCTCATGATCGTGGGCATCCAAATCTTCTTCTCCTCCTTCTTGCTCTCCATCCTCGGGCTTCGCCGCGGTTGACAGCCGCCGCCCGTCTCGCCCTCGGCCTCGCCGCGCTGCTCGTCCTCGGCGTCCTCGCGCTTGAGATGTCTGGCTCCGCGCCCCGCAGCGCCGGCAGCGACCACAACAACCCCGCCGTTTTCGCTGCCACCGTGCCCGGCGGGGGGACCGTTTGCCAGCCCATCGTCCCGCTGCCCGGCGACGTCGCTCGTGCGCAGCTGCTCATCGGTACCTACGGGCACCCCGTGCCCGCGCTGCAGCTCACCTTCAGTGGGGCCAGTGGGGTTGTGGCCAGCGGCACCCGGCCCGCCGGGGGCGCCGAGGGTACCGTCGTCATCCCCGTGCACCGCGCCAGCAGCGCTGTCGCCTCCAGTTTCTGCCTGCACGTGAGCGGTCACTCCACCGTTGCCCTCGGCGGCGAGGGCGGTCCCATCGGCGCCTCCTCCGAGCTCGTCAACGGCGTCGCCCAGGGGGGGCGCGTCAGCCTGTTGTATCTCCGCGCCGGCAGTGAATCTTGGTGGGCGCTCCTGCCCTCGCTCGATCACCGCTTCGGCCTCGGCAAGGCTTCGTTTTTTGGTGACTGGACACTGCCTGTACTTGCATTGCTGCTCATCAGTGTCTGGGTTGGCACTTTTCGTCTACTACTGCGCGAGACAACATGAAGAATCAGCTCAAGCGCGTGCCCCGCGCCGGCTGGGCCTGCTTTCTCATCGCCCTCGTCAACTGCGCCATCTGGACCGTCGTCGTCCCGCCCTTCCAGGTGCCCGATGAGATCTCGCACTTCGCCTATGCGCAGTACGTGGCGCAGACCGGCAAGCTGCCCCCGCAGCAGGCCACCCTGCAGTACTCCCCCGAGGAGTACACCGTCCTGGACAGTCTCTTCTTCTTCGACACCATCGGGCGCCCGCAGATGCGCGGCATCTTCACCTCCGCCGAAGACCGCGGCCTGCGTGAAGCGTTAGCCCAGCACCCCAGTCCCACCGGCACCGGCGGCACCACCTCCATCACCAACCAGCCCCCGCTCTACTACGCGCTCGCCGCGATCCCCTACTGGCTCTCGCCTTCGCACAACATCCTCTTTCGCCTCCAGTTCATGCGCCTGCTCTCCGCGCTCCTCGCCGCCTGCACCGTGCTCACCGCCTTCCTCTTCCTGCGCGAGCTCCTGCCGCGCCTGCCCTGGGCTTGGACCGTCGGTGCCCTCGTCATCGCCTTCCAGCCCACCTTCTGCTTCCTCGCCGCCGGCGTCCAGGGCGACAACCTCCTGTTCTTCGCCGCCTCCGCCACCTTTCTGCTGCTGCTGCGCGCCTTCCGCCACGGTCTCACCATGCGCCGCGGCGTCCTCATCGGCCTCGCCGTCGTCGCCGGCGTCCTCGGCAAGCTCACCTTCATCTCCCTACTCCCCGGCGTCCTCCTCGCGCTCGCCCTGCTCGGCTGGCGCGAGATACGACGGGTGCGCGCCGGCGGGGCCGGCTCGGGTACCCGCGCTGATGAGCAGGCGGATCCCAGTCAAAGCACAGGCATCGGAGCGTCCCTGCGAGCGCTCGCACCGATCGCCCTCGCCACTGCCATCGTCATCATCCCCGTCGCCATCTACGCCTTCATGAACCTCCACGTCTGGCACCGCGGCGGGCTCACCGGCGGTGGTTTTGAGGTCGCCACCGTCAGCCCCACCGCCAGCGGCGGGCACGCCGTCACCCTGCACGAAACGCTCGACTACACCTGGGAGCTCTACCTGCCGCGCCTGCCCTTCATGAACCACGCCTTCTTCTCAAGCTCCCCCCTTACCGGCACCTGGCTCGACGGTTCCATCGGGCACTTCGGCTGGCTCGACTACACCTTCCCCGCCTGGGTCTATACCTTCGCCAAGTATCTCTTCGCCGCGCTGGCGCTGTTGGCACTGGTGGGCATCGTGCGCCTGCGCGCCGCGTTGCGCTCAAGCCTGCCCATGCTCGCCTGCTTCGCCGTCATGGCCCTCGGCCTGCTCGGCGCCATCGGCTACGCCGGCATCCGCTACCGCCTCGTCAACGGCGCCCCCTTCGAGCAGGCCCGCTACATCTTCCCGCTGCTTGTTTTCTACGGGCTTTTCGTGGTGCTGGCTGCGAATGCGCTGCCACGGCGCTGGGCGCCGCTGTTCGGTGCGCTGCTCGTGATGCTCGCCATGGCCCACGGGCTGTTTGCTGAGACGCTTACGATTTCTAGATATTACGGGTAGCTGGCAGATGCCGTCAAACCGCAGATTCAAGTTGAGGAAGGGAACGAGACTCCCTTACTGGGAGGAAGCCACGATCGATCCTGCGAAACTCAAAGACTACGCGCTCAATCCCGATCATAGAAGGGGAGGCCACAAGGCCGTGGTCTTTGCGAGCGCTTTGGGTATACACCGAGAACACTGGCGCCACCTATATGATGAGATCCTTGAAAAGCTCCCCGAATCCGATGCCACACGATGCGAACCAGATACCCCCTGGGGTCCCCGTTGGGAGGTCCCCATCCTCGTTCAAGGACGTAATGCGTGCTATCGCTATGTGGTTACGGGCTGGCTTACGCCGTGGCGCTCGACCCCCCATCTCACCACCACTTACGTCGAGAAGTCAGAGCGCAACCGCAAGCTCGAAGAGCAAGACGCTGCCCGCGCCACCGATCCCAAAACCCGAGATGCTGCTGAAGATCGCTGAGCTTCGCGTCGAACACGACGGCTGGTCAGCGGGCACGACGGGAACGATTGTGGAGGCATTTGAAGACGGGGCGCTCTTCGAGATCGCCGACGAGGAGGGCTGCACCCTTGCGATGCTCCCCGTTCCCTACGGTGCTTTGCTCATCGAGGATGGCTTCCGGGGTTGCCCCGGTCCTCATCCTGTCCGCTGATTCAGCGAGGTATGGCTGGACTCGAAGATTGTGCTTCCCGCTCGCCCAGCGCGTGGCGCAAGCCCGCTTCGACCTCGTCGGTGGCGTGATCCCAGGTGTGGGAGGTGACGAAGTCGCGGCCGGCGCGGGAGCGCTCGTGCCATAAAGCGTCATCGTCTAGCAGGCGCTCCAACGCGTCGGCGATAGCGCCCGCTTCAAGCGGCGCTAGCTCGAGCGCGCCACTATCGCCGAATATCGACTCAGCGGAGACGCCGGCCAGCTCGACGCAGGGCAGGCCGCAGGCGAGCATCTCCTTGGGCATTAGGGAGAAGTTGGTGAGCGAGAGGCAGAGGCCGACGGTGGCCTCGTTGTAGAGGCGGGCGAGCTGCGGTGGGGAGAGCACGCTGTGGTGCTCGTAGGGGAAGGGGCTCTCGAGTACGCCGGGGTCGCCGAACAGGACGATGCGCGTCTGGGGGCGTCGGCGGTGAAGCTCGGAGAGCGCCATCAGGCCGATCGGCACTGCGCGGCGGGGGGTGGCGTGGCGGGCGTAGTAGACGACGGTGTCGCGCTCGCGCGCGACGTCGGCCATGGGGGTGTAGATCGAGTGGTCGACGCCGAGCTGGAAGGCGTCGGCGGGGGCGCCGTAGCGGGCGATCAGCTGATCGCGCAACCAGGGGCTGGCGGCGATGCAGTGAAGCCCGTGGCGATAGGTGTCGGCGGCCAGTTCGCGCTCGACGGAGGCGGGGTAGAAGTCGGGCTCGTGGTCGTTGACGAGATAGACGCGCGCGCGGCACTGGTCGAGCAGGAGCGTTGGGTGCACGGTCTGCCAGCCGGTGGCGATGACCACGTCGGCACCCTGCCATTCGCTGAAGTCCTTATACACCGGCCCCTGCAGGGGCGCGAAGAACTCGTTGATGTCGGCGCGCACGACGGCGGGCCACTCGGCGAGGTGCTGACCGGTGAAGTCGTGCAGCCAGACGCTGCAGACGTGCCCCCGCGCCTCCAGGCGCGTGAGGATCTGCATCAGTGTGCCGTGCCCGCCGCTGCCGCGGCGAAAGGAGGGGATAACCATCGCGATGCGCAGCCGCTCGCGCGCCGCCATGCCCGGCACGGGATCGAGCAGCGGCACGGTCCCCTCGCGCCACACCCGCGCCACCTCCTGGAAGTCGTCGTGGTCACGTTTGGGGGAGATGTGGGTGGGGGCCGGTAGCGCTGGTGCCGTCTGTGGCAAGGCGTCCACCGCGCCCGCAGAACTAGCGCCTGCGGGTTCCGCATTCCCGGCACCCTTGCGCTGTCCGGCGTCATCGCGCCCCTCAAGCGAGAGGCGCCGGCGCAGCGGCGCGGGCACGCGCTCGGCTCTTGAGCCCAGCGCGGAGAACACGCGGCGCGAGCCGTGATGGGTGACAGCGCGCGCCGTCCAGCGGGCGCGGTCACGGGCGGAGAGGCCCTGTTCTGACATCCAGCGCCGATCGCCGGCCACCTGGCCGCGCACATAGCGCGCCGTGGCAAGGCCGCCGAAGGGCTCGACGTGGCCGGTGCTCTGGCGCAGGCCGCGGTACTCATCGAAGTAGCGGCGCATGAACTCAAGCGCGCCGTAGTCGTGCGCGTGCAGCACGCCGGCGCTTGGCTGGTAGACCTTCAGCCAGTCGGCGGCGAGCATGTCGGCACCAAAGGCCTGGTCCTCGGAGTAGGGGACGTCGCGAAAGCCGATCTCTTCAAGACAGACGCGGGCGTAGCAGGCGTTGACGTTGGAGAGAAAGCTGGGATCGCCGGCGCGCTGGATCACGGGCTCGCCCGCGGGGGAGAAGCCCGTGAAGAACTCCTGCAGCTCGCGCGCGATCATCGGCGAGGTGTCGGGGCGCGGCAGGTGCGGCCCGTAGGCGGCGCCCACGCGGGGATCGAGCGCAAAGGCCGCGCGGTAGGCGGCGAGCCAGCCGGGAACCGGTGTGGCGTCCTGCGTGAGGAAGCAGATGTGATCGCCCTGCGTGCTCTGCACACCGAGGTTGCGCGTGCGCCCGTGGCTGAACTCGCCGGGCTCGATCTCGAGCACCCGCACGCCCGCGGCGCGGGCGATCGCAAGCGAGGGGTCGCGCGAGCCCGAGTCGATCACGAGGATCTCATCGACGCCCTCGCGTTCCAGCGCTCCGAGCATCTCCTGCAGGTAGCGCTCCCCGTCCTTGACGGGGATCACCGCGCTGACGCTCACGTTCGCTTCAGCCCCCGCTTGGCGCGCTTGAAGGCGCGTCCCAGGGCGCGGAAGGCGCGCAGCCCCGCGCGGAACTCGCTCGCGCCCGGGCGGCGCATCAGCGCGTTCAGATCCAGATGCCAGCGATCGAGCCAGTAGACGCGCTCCTGCCACTTGGCCACGGCGGCGTTGGTGCGCGCCTGGGTCTCCACGAGCTCCTCCTCGAGCGCCGCGATACGCAGGCGCAGACGCTCGTTCTCACTCCGCACGTCGGCCTCTGCCGGCACATCGGCCTCTGACGGGACGCCGGCCGCTCGCGGCAAATCGGGCTCTGCCGGCACGTCGGCCTCGGCCTCTGTTTGGGACTGGACTTCGCTCATGTCTACAGATTCTCCGCTATCCGCGCGGCGGCGCGATTGAAGACCGTGAAGCCGATGACAAAGAGCGCCACGACGATCGCCAGCGCGCCGCCCAGCGCCGCCCAGCTTCCCAGCACCTGCCCCGCGCTCGGCGAGGCGTTGTTGATCATGGCATGGCGGAACTGCTGGAAGATCACCGCCAGCGGGTTGAGCATGTAGAGGTGCAGCATCGTGGGGCTCAGCCGCTTGATGACGGTCTCGATCGAGATGATGACGGGCGAGGCGTAGAAGAGGATCTGCTGGATCACTTCCCAGATCGGCTGGATGTCGCGGAAGTGCACGAAGAGCGCCGAGAGCAGCATCGCCACGCCGGTGGTGCAGACGATCAGCGCTGCGATGATGAGCGGCAGCTCAAGCCAGCTGAGCATCGGCGTGACGCCTTCGGCGAGCGCGAAGACGAGCACCACGATGAGGTTCAAAGCCAGATTGAAGAGCGCCAGCAGCACCACCGAGAGCGGAATCACCAGCCGCGGGAAGTGGATCTTGCGCACGAGGTTCTCGCGGTCGACCACGCTGCGCACGGCGCCCGTGGCGGCTTCGCCGAAGAACTGGAAGAGCACGATCGAGGCCAGCAGCTGGGCGCCGTAGTGCTTTTCCCCTGGCGCGTGGCCGTCGTTGACGTGGCCGACGACGGTGAAGAACACATACAGCACGCCGAAGAAGAGCATGGGGCGCACGAGCGTCCACACGTAGCCGAGCAGCGAGCCGTAGAAGCGCAGCTTGAATTCGGTGCGCGCGAGCGTGAAGGTCAGCGACCAGAAGCGCCGCAGGTCATCACCGAGCGCCGAGGGACCGTGCACGCGGTGGGTCGCCGGGGCGCGGCGCGGCAGCGGCAGGCGTGCCCCCTCGCTGACACTCATGTCCGCTCGATCCTCACATCGACAGGCAACTCGAGGATGCCGCCGCTGACGCTCGTGCCGTGCACCATGATCGAGGCCATGTCCTCGATGAGCGCCAGCGCGTTCTCGCCGGTGCCCTCGCGCGCCACCGAGGGCGTCAGCAGGTAGCGGCTGGGGGTCAGCCAGTTGGGGATCGCAAAGCGCGCCGTCACCGTTTCGCCGGCCTTGAAGGAGCCGCTGGAACCCCCATGCTGATCGGTGCGCGCCACGATGATCGTATGACCCAGCTCGGTGCGCAGAGTCGCGGCGAAGACGGGGTTTTCAAGGGTCTCGGCGAAGCGGACCTCGAAGCACATGCAGAGCGACTCCTCCTGGCTTGAGCTTGTGACCCGCTTACTGTCGGTGCCCTCGAACCAGGCCTCGGCGATTATGGTACGCGGGCCGCTCTGCTCGGCGGTGGCGCCGGCTCCCCCCCCGCCCACGTCCGCGCCCGCGGCGTCAGGGCCCAGCTCGTGCGGCAGGTGCCCGAAATTGAGCTTGTGGTAGGCGCGGCCGATCTCGCGGGGGTCGCCGATCTGCACCATGTCGCCGCGCTCCATCAGCATCGCGCGGTGGCAGAAGCGCTCGACGGAGTACATGTCGTGCGAGACGAAGACGATCGTGCGGCCTTCGCGTTTGAGGCGGAAGAACTCCTCGAAGCACTTCTGCTGGAAGGCGGCGTCGCCGACGGCGAGCACCTCATCGATCAAGAGGATCTCGGCGTCGACCTGGATGGCCGTCGCAAAGGCCAGACGCACGAGCATGCCCGAGGAGTAGTTCTTCAGCTTCAAATCGACAAACTCGCCTAATTCCGCAAAATCGATCACGTGGTCGAAGCGGGCGCGGGCGTCGCGGCGCGAGATCCCCAGCATGATGGCGTTGATCACAACGTTGTCCCGCGCTGTGAGATCCATGTTGAAGCCGACGCCCAGCTCGATGAAGGGAGAGAGACGACCGGCGATCGATATGCGCCCGCGATCGACGCCGTAGATGCCGGCGATGCACTTCAAGAGCGTGCTCTTGCCGCTGCCGTTGCGCCCCACGATCCCGAAGAACTCCCCCTCGGCGATCTCAAGCGAGATGTCCTTGACGGCGTGCAGCTCGTCGTACTCGGTCGAGCGAAACGGGTGCAGCGCGCGCTCCTTGAGCGTGGAGTACTGCTGGTGGGGCAGGCGGAAGGTCTTGCTCACGCCCTCGATCGACACGGCCGCCGTGCTCCCGGGCTGGGTGCTCACTGGCTCGGCCTGCGGGAGTATGGCTGTGCTCGACAAGGGCAGGTGAACGCTAGCAATCGGGGGCCTGGAGACCCGCTGGCAGCGGCCCACGGGAAAGGCTGACTCGTAGTCTGATGTTTTCCCGATCAGGATAATCGCCGAGTTATCGGCTCATGAGATAGCTGATTGTCCTGAACGGGATGATTTATGGATTTCTGGGTCTCTTTTTGCTAAGATTGTCCCGATCAGTAAAGATGTACGAGGACATCCGCACCACATCCGAGCTCGGCTCAGCCCTGCGGCGCGCGCGCAAGGCCAGGGGTCTGCGCCTGGAGGACGTGGCACTGACCGCAGGCGTGGGCATCCGCTTCATCAGCGAGCTGGAGCGCGGCAAGGCAACGGCCCGCCTGGCAGAGACTCTGCGCGTGGCCGGAGCGCTCGGCGTCAACCTCGCACTGGAGGATCCGCTTGACCGGCCGAACGCTTGAGGTTTTCTGCTTCGGCTACCTCGCCGGGACGCTCACCGACACTGCCGGCGGCATGGCCTTTGCCTACGACCCCTCCTGGATCGCCGCGGGCAGACCTCCGCTGTCGCAGTCGTTGCCCCTCAGTGGCGACTTCAGCTCCGAGCAGACCACGGCGTTCTTTGGCGGGCTGCTGCCCGAGGGGCCGCCGCGCGAGCTCCTGGCGCGCCAGCTGGGGGTGAGCGCGGGCAATGACTTCGGGCTGCTGGAGCAGCTCGGGGGAGATACGGCCGGAGCCGTGAGCGTGCTGGCGGCAGGCCAGCAGCCTCCCGAGCAGAGCCCCACGGGAGAAGTGCGCTGGCTTGAGGAACAGGAGCTTGAGAGGTTGATCGCCGAACTGCCCTCGCGCCCCATGCACGCCGACGCGGATGGCGAGTATCGGCTGTCGCTGGCGGGCGTGCAGGACAAGCTGCCCGTGATCGTGGGCGAGGACGGTCGCGTGGGCCTGACCGAAGGGCGCAGGCCCTCCACGCATATCCTCAAGACGCCGATCGAGCGCCTGCCCGACACCGTCGCCAACGAGGCACTGTGCCTGCAGCTCGGGCGGCTGCTGGGCATACCCACCGTCGCGGCCAATCCTCGCCGCGCGGGCGAGCGGGAATGCCTGCTGGTCACTCGCTACGACCGCCGGCCAGGCGCCGGGGGGAGTACGGAGCGGTTGCACCAGGAGGACTTCTGCCAGGCCCTTGGCATCCCCAGCGCGCGCAAGTATGAGGCCGAGGGCGGCCCGGGGCTCGCCGACGGCTTCGCCCTGCTGCGCCGCGCCGTGGATGTTCCCGCCCGCCAGGCCCCGCTCCTGCTCGACTACTTCGCGCTCAGCTTCCTCGTGGGCAACCACGACGCGCACGGCAAGAACTACTCGCTGCTGTATCTACCCGACAGCGACCGAGCGACGCTGGCGCCGGCCTACGACGTGTTATCTACCGTGGCGTATCGCAAGGTGCGCCCGATGTCACGCAAGCTGGCCATGAGCGTCGGCGGCGAGTACCGCCCCGACTACATCCGCCCCCGTCACCTGCAGCGCCTGCTCAGGGACGCCGGCCTCGGCGCCGCCCCCTCCCGCCGCCGCCTGCGCGCCCTGGCCGAGCGAGCGCCCGCAGCAGCCGCCGCCGTACACAACGCCCTGCTTGACGCCGGCTGGGATGCCGACATCCTCGGCGTCATCGAGGAGATCGTCGCACAGCGCGCGGGGTGGCTGCTGGAGATCGCGGCGGCGGGGAGTTAATCGGCTAACCGAGCGACGCTCGCGCCGTGAAGACGTTGAGATCGATGTCGATCGTGCCGCGCGGCTCGGCATAGTAGGCCAGCGCGAGGGCGCCGCCGAAGGCGTGGGCGACCTTGGCCTGCGCGAGCGCGCGGTGGATGGCGAGGACCTTGTCGGGTAGCGAGGGCTCGCTCACGTCGCCCTTGGGCGCAGGCGTGGGAAGCTCGACTCCGCTGCGCGCCTTGGGCCCACGGGCAGGCGATCTGTCAGCAGCAGCAGATCGCGCAGCGCCTCGCCGCGCTCCTGCGGTGTGGCTCCGATCCACGTCGTCTCTGCGTGCGCTTTACCGGAATTTTCCGTCGACTCGCGGATCTCCCACACACCTGGCTCACGTGGGCCGATGTTGGCCATAGTGCGGATCATATAGCCACTATTGGCTGCTTCAAACCCGCCGCAGCACGTACACGTCCTGATTGTCCTGGTTGCGGCCGGGGGCGAACTGGAGGACCGACCAGACGGGGGTGAGCTCGGCGAGCAGCCATTCGGGGGTGAGGAAGGCGGTGCCCCAGTCGGGGTTGACGACGCCCCAGTCGCCCTGCTCGCCGAACTCGGGGGCGTACCAGACGCCTTCGCGGTAGAGGGCGTCGGCGATCTCGCGCGACTGCTGAGGGGTGCGCAGGCTGTGCTGCGCGTAGTAGGCGACGGCGGCGAGGCCGTGGGTGGTGAGCACCAGATGCCCGCCCGGACGCAGCAGGCGCTGCATCTCCTCGAACCAGCGCAGGCCGAGCGCGGGTGCGAAGTGCGACCAGATGGAGATCGCGTAGACGAGGTCGAGCGAGGCGTCGGGGAGGGGGAGGGGGGGGTGGTTGCCGCTGACGAAGAGCTTAATGTCTGCGAGGCTCTCCTTGGCCCAGGCGATCGCGGGCGCGTTGGGATCGCAGCCGTGCCATGCGATCTCGGGATGCACGGCATGCAGCGCGCGCACCACGCGCCCCGAGGAGCAGCCGAAGTCCAGGGCGCTCTGCACCTGCGCGATGTCGACCCCGGCGTGCGTGAGGGCTTCAATGACGAGGTCGGCCTCGTACAGCCCCCCGGCCGCGGCGAGCGGCCCGCGCGCCATCGCGTGCACGTCCTCGGGCGGCTGCGCGGCGCCCAGGCCGGTCTTCTCGATCACCGCGGGTACGCCGAGCCAGACGCCGTAGATCAGCGTCAGCGCCTCGCGCAGCGCGGGCGTGGCGGCGGTTGAGTAGTAGGCCTCCAGCTCGGGCTCCTGCGCCACGCGGCGCTCCACCTCGGCGACATCGGCGTCGCTCAGGCGCGTAAAGAGGGCATGCGTGGCGGGGCCGCGCTCGACCGCCGGCCGCTCGGGGGCAAGCGCGCGCAGGAAGTCAGCCGCCTGGGGTTGGGGGGGTTCAGGGGGAGGCGGCGGCGGGGGTGGCGGCAGGGCCACCTGCAGCGGCGAGCCGACCTCGTGCAGCGCGCGGCGTGCGAGGCGCTCGGCCAGGCGGCGCACGCGCGGGCGTCGATGCAGGTTGGGCACGGGCGGGAAGCTAGCAGCCGACGGGCACCCGAGCCCTGGCGCCGGTCAGTACTACACTCTAGATCCTTTTTATGGGATCTTAAACGTGTAATCGGGCTTAAAGTCCCTTCTAAGGGAAATAATCACAATCTCTGTGCTAGGGACCTTTAAGTAGTGCTCTAGATGCTAAAATCTAGTCAAAGTCCTATTTGAGGTGCGTTATATGAAGTTTGAGGAGCATTTAACCGACGAGGCGACGCTGGCCGAGCTGGGCGCGCGGCTGGAGCGCACACGCCTGGAGCGCAACCTTACCCAGCGCGAGCTGGCCGACGAGGCCGGTGTTGAGCGCAAGGCGCTGCAGCGCCTGGAGGCCGGGCAGCCCGTGAGACTCAGCACGTTTATCCGCGTGCTGCGCGTGCTGGGGCTGCTCGAAGCGTTGGAGCGGCTGGTACCCGAGCCGACGCCCAGCCCGATCGAGCTGCTCAAGCTGCACGGCCACAGGCGCCGGCGCGCTTCGGGTAAGCGGCGCGGGAGCACTCCCGGAGGAGAGCCGGCCGGCCCGTGGCAGTGGGGAGATGAGTCACCCGGCGAGGAGTCGCCTGTCGAGGAGTCCTCCGCAGGCGGACCATGAGCACGCTGGCCGCGGTCAGCCTGTGGGGGAGCCGCATCGGCGCGGTCTCGCTGCCCGAGGACGGCGGGGTGGCGAGCTTCCAGTACGACCCGAGGTTTCTACCCAGCGGCATCGAGGTCTCCCCGCTGCGGATGGCGCTGCGCGCAGAGCCCTACACGTTCGGGGCGTTGAATCCCGAGACCTTCCACGGGCTGCCGGGCCTGCTGGCGGATAGCCTGCCCGACCGCTACGGCAACGCGCTGATCGACGCCTGGCTGGCGGGGCAGGGACGGGCGCCGGAGAGCTTTGACGCCGTGGAGCGGCTGTGCTACATCGGCCGCCGCGGCATGGGCGCGCTGGAGTACGCCCCTACCCTGGGGCCCGCACCCTCGCCCAGCCACGACCTGCGGATGGCCGAGCTCGTGGAGCTGGCCTCCGAGGTGCTGGCGCATCGCAGGGAGCTCGTGGTCTCGCTCGCGGCGGGGCAGCGCGAGCAGGCGATGCGCGACATCCTCAGCGTCGGCACCTCCGCGGGCGGCGCGCGCGCGAAGGCCGTAATCGCCTGGAACCCCGTCAGCGAAGTCGTTCGCTCCGGCCAAGTCGACGATCTCGATCCCGGCTTTGAGCACTGGCTATTGAAGTTCGACGGGGTCGCGGGCAACCGCGACCGGGACACGCTCGCCGACCCGCAGGGATACGGCGCGATCGAGTACGCCTACGCGCTGATGGCCCACGATGCGGGCATCGCAATGAGCGAGTGCCGGCTACTGGAGGAGAACGGCCGCCGGCACTTCATGACGCGCCGCTTTGACCGCGCAGCGGATGGCGCCAAGCGCCACATGCAGTCGCTGGGCGCGCTGGCGCACTTCGACTTCAACCAGCCCGGCGGGCACTCCTACGAGCAGGTGTTCCTGCTGATGCGCCAGCTGGGGCTGGGGCAGGCGGCCGTCGAGCAGATGTTCCGCCGCATGGCCTTCAACATCGTGGCGCGCAACCAGGACGACCACGTCAAGAACATCGCCTTCCTGATGGACCGCAGCGGCAGCTGGGAGCTGGCCCCGGCATTTGACCTCACCTACGCCTACCGGCCCGAGAGTAGATGGACCGACCGCCACCAGATGAGCATGAACGGCAAGCGCGCAGACTTCACACTCGCCGACTTCCGCGCCGCCGGCCGCGCCGCCTCGCTCCCCGGCGGGCGCGCCATCCGGATCGTGCGCGAGGTGTCCGAGGTGCTCGGCGCCTGGGAGGAGTACGCCCAGCGCGCGCGGGTTGACGAGGAGCACGTGCGGCGCATCGCGCCGGCGCTCCGGATCTCCTTTGCGGCGGGGTAGGCGCGGGGGCTTTGCAAGGACCCTTTAGAAGCCGCCGACGCTTTCAAATCAGATGTCCTTTGGGTTTGAAAGACTGGGCGGATGGATCCAGACCGGTTCACCGACCTGGCACCTGGAAAGCTCGTTGCGACCGTCGGCGGGACTGTCGCCTTTGTGCCCGCACCGCTGCAGCCGACCCTCGACATCTCGCCCTCCGCCGTGTCCCTGCTCGACCAGGCCTCAAACGCGCTGGGCATGCTCAGCGGCATCGGTAGTCTGCTGCCAAATCCGCACCTCCTCATCGCCCCATACCTGCGGCGCGAGGCTGTGCTCAGCTCGCGTATCGAGGGAACGCAGAGCACGATCGCAGATGTCTACGCGGCGGAGGCCGGGCAGACACAGCTCTTCCGCGATGCCGAGGACGTCGGCGAGGTGCAGAACTACGTGCGGGCGCATGAGTTCGGCTTGCGGCGCCTCTCGGATCTCCCTCTCAGTCTGCGGCTGATTAGAGAGTTGCACGAACATCTGATGCAGGGTGTCCGTGGCGCCAATCAAACGCCCGGACAGTTCCGCCGCAGCCAGAACTTCATAGCCCCGCCAGGCACGGCGATCACGGACGCAATCTACGTTCCGCCTCCACCATCCGAGATGAAGCAAGGGCTTGAGGAGCTCGAGCGATTCCTCCACGATCGCACGCTGCCTCCGCTTGTTCAGGCAGCGCTCGTGCACTACCAGTTCGAGGCGATCCACCCCTTCCGCGACGGCAATGGGCGAGTCGGCCGCCTGCTTGTATCGCTGTTCCTCTGCGAGCGGGGCCTTCTGCCGCAGCCGCTCTTCTATCTCTCGGCCTACTTCGAGCGCACCCGCACCGCTTATTACGACCTCCTCATGCGCGTGAGCACCCACGGTGACTGGGATACATGGGTTCGCTACTTCCTCGAGGGCGTGCGCACGCAGGCGATCGAGGCGGTCGAGGACACGCAGCGACTGCTCACCCTGCGAGAGCACTACCGAAGCTCACTCGTCGCGTCCAAGGCAAGGCCAGCCGCCGTCCAGTTGCTTGACCGCCTGTTTGTGAATCCCTACATCACCGCGAAGGAGGTCGCCACGCGCCTACAGGTAAGCGATCCAACGGCTCGCGCCGCGATCTCCGATCTTCTTGGACAGGGCGTTCTCGTCGAGGTTTCCGGGCGCAAATGGGGCAGGGTGTTCCTCGCAGCCGAGCTCTTGAGTGCCCTGAGAGGCCACGACGACATCTGAATCAGGCCAGCCGGACCCGGTCCTCTGTATAGCGGCCTGCGTTGTCGTTTCCAGGCCGAGCGGTGCTATCTGGCTGTGCCGCGTGGTCCTCGGCTGGCGGTGTACTCGGCGACCCAGGCTCGCGTGCTGCGCCATGCCCCGTCGGAGCCCTTCATGGCCTTGAGGCGCCCCCGGGCCGCGGCGACCCTGAGGGCATCGGCCGAGACGCTCCTGGTTGCGAGAGCGGGGAGCGCGAGGAGCTGCGTGGGTGGGGCGAGAGCCGGGAGGATGAACTTGTAGAGGTTGTCGAGGATCGCGCGTGCCAGCAGCTCCGCAAGCGCTCCGTTCTCACCCCGGTCGGCACTGCGCAGGCCGGCGAGATAGCGCGCACGGTCACTCTTGTAGATGAGCGCCGGCGGGTGGCCGAGCCGCACGAGCAGCAGATTGAGGACCAGGCGTCCCGTGCGACCGTTGCCGTCGAGGAAGGGGTGAATCCGCTCAAACTCGGCGTGCACAGATGCGAGCGCCTCGGGCAGAGCGCTCGGCTCGCACCTGCCCACCGCGCAGGCCTGCTCGATCCAGGTGGATATCCGCGCGGGCACCTCCGGCCATAGCGGCGGATGCATACCGCCTGGAAAGGGCCTTATGTCGCGCTCGCGGAAGGACCCCGGCGCCTCTCTGTAGCCGGCACCGGCGCGCGGAGCGACCTCCCAGGCGGGACCGATGGCCAGCTTGTGCACGTGACGCAGCTCGGTCAGCGTGACCAGCTCTCCGGCATTCCAGCCGCCGGGTTGCACAGCGTGGCGGTAGACCCAGTCGGCGGCATCAGCATAGCCCCGCACCTCCATGTACTCGCGCAGCTCCCTGTTGCCGACGGCGCGTCCCTCCTCCAGCAGCTGCGCGACCTGTTTCAGCACCAGCGTATTGCCCTCGATCGCCGTCGAGTTATGGGTCTCCTCCAGCCAGATCCCGCGCCAGATGAGCTCTGCCTCACCTGGCGGCGGCAACCCGCCCAAGCGCTCCTT
>DATBPO010000121.1:0-24809 GCA_036561265.1 Solirubrobacteraceae bacterium
GCTCGAGGCGCTCGACCGCGTGCTGCCGACCGAGGACTCCGACATCACGCGACTGGTCGAACGGGGCTTCAAACAGCAGGGCGTGGACGTCCACACGAGCGCCCCGGTGGCGGACGTGCAGGTGAGCGAGACGGGGGTGAGCTTCAGCTACGGCTCACCCGGCGAGGACGGCGCGGCAGGCGCACTGAGGGCCGAGGTCGACTATCTGGTGATCGCCGCCGGGCGCGGAGCTGACGTCGATGGATTGGGCCTCGCCGACGCGGGCGTCGAGCTGGACGAGCGCGGACTCGTGAAGGTGGACGGCGCGCTGCACACCTCGCGCGCGGGCGTGTACGCGATCGGCGACCTGGTCGCCGGCCCCGCGCTCGCGCACAAGGCCTCGGACGAGGGCATCATCGCGGTCGAGGACGCTGCCGGACTGGCAACCCATCCGCTCTCGCTCATCGACATCCCCCGCGCGACCTTCTGCACGCCCAACGTGGGGTCCTTCGGCCTCACCGAGGAGCAGGCGCGCGAGCAGGGCCACGATGTCGTGGTCGGCAAGGTGCCCTACGGCGCGGTGGGCGGCGGCACCGTCTACGGCGACCGCAGCGGCCTCGTGAAGATCGTGGGCGAGCGCAAGTACGGGGAACTGCTGGGCGGGCACATCGTCGGCTCGCGCGCCACCGAGCTGATTCAGGAGCTCGTCAACGTGCGCGCGCTCGAGGGCGGCTACGCCGAGGTCGGCCGCATCATCCACGGGCACCCCACGCTGTCGGAGGCCGTGATGGAGGCGGGTCGCGCAGCGGATGGCTGGCTCATCCACGGCTGAGGCCGCGTTCTACTTCGATCTCGCCAGCCCGCTGGCGTATCTGGCGGCGGAGAGCATCCTGCACTTGCTGCCCAGCCCCGCGGAGTGGCAGCCGGTGCTCGCGCGCGAACTGGGTCCGGCCTCGGGTTCCTTCGCCCTGCGCTGCGAGAACGAGGGGGCTGTCCTGCGCGAGAACATCGAGCGCCGGGCGCGCGCGCTGGGATTGCAGCCGCTGCTCTGGCCCGCGGACTTCCCCTTCGACAGCGAGCGGGCGATGCTCGTGGCGACATACGCGAAGTCGATCGGCCGCACCGTGCCCTTCGCCCAGGCCGCCTTCCGCCAGGCATTCGCCGGGGGGCGCAGCCTCGCCGAGATGGACAACGTGCTTGTGGCGGCAGCCGCCTGCGAGATGCACCCCAAGGCTGTGCTCGCGGGCGCGGACCTGGCATCCGTGCGGGCGGAGCTCAGCCGGACAACGGAGCAGGCCGTGGCTGCCGGTGTGAGCGACGTGCCCGCCGTGCGCATCGGCGCGCGTGTGTTCGTGGGCGAGCGCGCCGTGGAGGAGGCCGCGGCGCATACGGCGGGGGCGCCGGCACGATGAAAGCCAACCGCGCCTACCGCCTGATCGTCCGCCGCGGCGGCTGGATGCCGGCTGCCCTGGCCGACCCCAGTCGTGTGGACCACATCGAGGTCGTGGAGGTCGACGGCGGCGAGGTGGTGTTGTTCTGGGACTGCCCTCCGCAGGCGTCGGCGCGAATGGCGAAGGCGCTGCGCGCGGACCTGGCGCAGTTGCAGGACACGGAGTTCATGGCGCGCTGGAGTACCGTGGAGCACTCATGAAGCGGACCCTGCCCGATCCCGACGTGGCCCGCGAGTGGCTCGCCACGATGACGCTGATCCGCCGCTTCGAGGAGCGCGCGGGGGAGATGTATGCGCGCGCGAAGATCGGCGGCTTCCTGCATCTGTCGATCGGCGAGGAGGCTGCGATCGTCGGCGCCGCGCGGGCGCTGCGCGGGGAGGACTACCTGATCGCCACCTACCGCTCGCACGGGCACGCGATCGCGCGCGGCACCCCGCCCGAGCGGGTGATGGCTGAGCTGTTCGGGCGCGTCGACGGCTGCTGTAAGGGGCACGGCGGCTCGATGCACATGTTCGACGCCGCGCGCCGCTTCATGGGTGGCTATGGCATCGTCGGTGGCAACCTGCCGATCGCCGCGGGCATCGCGCTGTCAAGCGACTACCGCGAGACAGAGGAGGTGACGCTGTGCGTGTTCGGCGACGGCGCCTCCAACCAGGGCACCTTCGGCGAGACGCTGAACCTGGCTGCGCTGTGGAAACTGCCGGTGGTGTTCATGGTCACCAACAACCAGTTCGGCATGGGCACGGCGCTTAAGCGCCACAGCGCCGTGACCGACTTGCAGCGCAAGGGCGAGAGCCTCGGCGTCCCTGGCACGCGCTGCGACGGCATGGACGTGCTCGACACGCACGCGGTCATCAGCGAGGCCGTCGAGCGCGTGCGCAGCGAGCGCTGCCCGGTGCTTGTGGAGGCGATCACCTACCGCTTCCGCGGGCACTCGATGGCCGATCCCGAGTCCTACCGCTCCAAGGAGGAGGTCACGCTGTGGCGCGAGCGCGACCCGATCCCCGCGTTCGGCGCGGAGTTGGAGAGCGCGGGAGTCGTGGATACTGCTGAGCGCTCGCGCATCGACGCAGACGCCGTGGCGCGCGTCGATGCCGCCGTGGAGTTCGCCGAGGCCTCGCCCTTCCCGGCAGCCGAGTCGCTGTATGAGGACGCCTATGTGCTCGATGACCAGGTCAAGGGGCGCTACCACTGATGGCCGAGCTGCGCTACCGCGAAGCGCTCAACCAGGCCCTGCGCGAGGAGCTCGCGCGCGACGAGCGCGTGGTGCTGATGGGCGAGGACATCGGCGTGTTCGGCGGCGCCTTCAAGGTCACCGAAGGGCTCCTGGAGGAGTTCGGCGAGAAGCGCGTGCGCGACACCCCCATCTCGGAGAACACCTTCGTCGGCATCGGCGTGGGCGCCGCCATGACCGGCCTGCGCCCGGTGGTGGAGCTGATGACGGTCAACTTCGCGCTGCTCGCCTTCGACCAGATCGTCAACCACGCCGCCCACATCCACTACATGTTCGGCGGCCAGGCGCGTGTGCCACTGGTCGTGCGTATGCCCCAGGGGGCCGGCCATCAGCTGGGTCCCACGCACTCGCACTGCCTGGAGGCGATGTTCCTGCACGTGCCCGGCCTGCTCGTCGCCACACCCTCCACGGCCGCCGACGCCAAGGGCCTGCTCAAGACCGCGATCCGCGACGAGAACCCCGTCATCTTCATCGAGCACGAGTCGCTCTACGGCGTGCGCGGCGAGGTGCCCGACCCCCCATCGCGGGGGGCAGGCGGCGAGGAGCACCTCGTGGACTTCGGCCGCGCCGCCGTGCGCCGCGAGGGCGGTGATGTCACCATCGTCGGCGTCTCACGCATGGCCGTCACCGCGCAGCGCGCCGCCGAGCAGTTGGCCTCCGAGCACGGCGTGCAGGCCGAGGTCATCGACCCCCGCACCCTGCGCCCGCTCGACCTCGACACCATCCTTGAGTCCGTCGCCAAGACCAACCGCTGCGTCGTCGTGGAGGAGGGCTGGCCCCACGGGGGGGTCGGCGCCAACCTGTCTGCCCTGATCTCAGAACAGGCCTTCGACGACCTTGATGCCCCGGTCAAGCGCGTGTCGGGCGCTGATGTGCCGATGCCCTACTCAAAGCCCCTGGAGGACATCGCCTACCCCCACGAGCCCCAGATCGTGCAGGCCGCGCTGCAGGTGCTCGGAGGTGTGCCCGCATGACGGAGATGGTGATGCCGCGGCTGTCGGACACGATGGAGGAGGGCACGATCCTGCGCTGGCTCAAGGCCGACGGCGAGCATGTCGCGCGCGGCGAGGAGCTGGTGGAGATCGAGACCGACAAGGCCAACATGACCTACGAGTCCGATCAGGAGGGGACGCTTAGGATCGTCGCACAGGAGGGCGACACGCTCGCCGTCGGGCAGACGATCGCGCATATCGGGGAGGGCGGTGACGGGGAGGTTCCGCCTCCAGCGCCGCGACCCGAGCAGCCCGAGCCAGCGCACGCGAAGCCGGCAAAGGCTGAGCCAGAGAAAGCACAGCCAGCCCCAGGAGAGCGCATCAAGGCCTCTCCTGTCGCCAGGCGAGTGGCCAAGGAGAACGATGTCGATCTGCAGAAGCTGAGCGGCACCGGCCCGGGAGGGCGCATCGTCAAGGCCGACGTGGAAGCCGCGGGAGAAGCGTCGCCGGCGTCCGGCGCGGAGAAGGCCGGCACTGACTCGATCGCTCCCCCGGCCTCCGTCGAGGGCGTTACCGCCGCCAAGGGCGAGACCTCGGTGCAGGAGCTCTCGCGCACGCAGCGCACGATCGCCCGGCGCATGGCCGAGTCCAAGGCCACGATCCCCGACTTCACCCTGAACATGGACGTCGACATGGAGGAGTGCGTGGCACTGCGCACGCAGCTCAAAGAGCTTGCCCAGCCCAACGCTCCCACCTACAACGACATGGTGGTGAAGGCCAGCGCACTGGCTCTACGCGAGTTCCCGCGCGCCAACGGCAGCTACCGCGACGGCAGCTTCGAGCTGCACTCGCGCGTGAACGTGGGCGTGGCGGTGGCCACCGAGGACGCTTTGGTCGTCCCCACTGTCTTCGACGCCGATACCAAGTCCCTGGGGGAGATCGCCCGTGAGACCCGCGCCTTGGCCGAGCGCGTGCGCGACGCCACAATCACCCCACCCGAGCTCGGCGGCGGCACATTCACCGTCTCGAACCTCGGCATGTTCGGGGTGACTAGCTTCACCGCGATCATCAACCCCCCGCAGGCCGCGATCCTGTCAGTCGGCGCACTTGGGCCGCGAGCCATCGTGCTGGCCGGCGGGCCCAACGGCGGCAGCGAGATCGTCGCGCGCCACACGATGTCACTCACCCTCGCCTGCGACCACCGCATCCTGTACGGCGCCGACGCGGCCAACTTCTTGGCCCGCATCCGCGAGCTGCTGCAAGCGCCGGCGTCGCTGACCCTGTAATGGTGGACGCTAGGCTGAAGTGACAGATGCGTGCCGCCGTCAGATCCTCCTCCGCCGAGCTATGGGTATGTCATCTTGGCGTCGTCCCCTGGCGCGAGGCGCTTGACATGCAGGAGCAGTTGCGTGCGCGCCGACAGGCAGGCGAGCTGCCCGACACGCTGCTGCTGCTGGAGCACCCGCCGGTGTATACGCGCGGGCGGCGCTCGCAGGCGGGAGAGCTGACGCTGGGCGAGGATTTCTACCGCGCACGCAGGATCGAAATGGTGGACACCAACCGCGGTGGGCGCGTCACCTACCACGGACCTGGGCAGCTTGTGGGGTATCCGATCATGGGCGTCAGCGACGTCATCGCGCATCTGCGCACGATCGAGCAGGCGCTCGTCGCCGCGCTCGCGCAGGAGGGCATCGCTGCGCGCAGCCGCGTGGACGACGGAGCGGACTTCACCGGCGTATGGGTTGGCGAGCGCAAGATCGCCTCGCTCGGCGTGCACGTCTCGCGCGGCGTCAGCACGCACGGCTTCGCCGTCAACGTCGAGAACGACTTGGAGCCGTTCTCCTGGGTCGTCGCCTGTGGGCTGCCGGAGGTGGAGATGACCTCGATCGCGCGGGAGCTGGCGCCGGCGCGAGGAAGCGGAGTCGGTTGTTTTCGCAGACGCGTGGCGTTTCAGTTCTGCCAGGCGCATGGACGGCGCCAGCGGCTGGTCTCACCGCGAAGGCTGGGGGTCGAAGATCCCGTCGTGAACGTCAGGCGTGAGGCGGTGGCAGTGTGACCCCAGCAGAGGCGCCCCCTGAGCGCGCGCACTCCACTCGCTCCCGTGCCAACCCCGGCGGCATGGACGTATTGAAGATCCTCGGCTCCGAGGTGCGCCCCCTGCGCGAGCGCAAGCCGCCGTGGTTCAAGGTGCCCCCGCCGGGAGGCGAGCGCTATCGCGAGCTGACCGAGTTGATCCGCGCGGAGAACCTGCATACGGTCTGCCAGGAGGCCGCCTGCCCCAACGTCGGCGAGTGCTGGGAGCGGGGCACGGCAACGTTCATGATCCTCGGCGACACCTGCACGCGCCGCTGCGGCTTCTGCAACGTCAAGACGGGCAAGCCGACGTGGAACGATCCGCTTGAGCCCGCGCGTGTCGCGCGCTCGATCGCGCGTATGGGCCTGCGCCACGCCGTCATCACCTCCGTCGACCGCGACGACCTGCCCGACAAGGGCGCCGGCGCGTTCGTGGGCGTCATCCGCCAGGTGCGCCGCCAGGCGCCGGGGTGCAAGGTCGAGGTACTGACGCCCGACTTCCAGGGCCAGGAGATGCCGCTAGCCAAGGTCATCGCCGAGCGCCCCGACGTCTTCAACCACAACGTCGAGGTGGTACCAAGGCTCTATCCGGTGGCCCGCCGCGGTTCGACCTTCAAGCGCTCCTGCCGCGTGTTGAAGCTCGCCAAGGAGATGGGGGGCGCCGAGGTCGTCACGAAGTCCGGGCTCATGGTCGGCCTCGGCGAGACGCACGAGGAGATGGTGCAGACCTTCACGCAGCTGCGCGAGCACGGGGTGCAGGTGCTCACCGTCGGGCAGTACCTCCGACCCTCCGAGCGCCACCTGCCGGTCGTGCGCTACTGGCACCCCGACGAGTTCGCCGCGCTTGAGCTCGCCGCCTATGAGCTCGGGTTCGAGCACGTCGCTGCCGGGCCGCTGGTGCGCTCCAGCTACCACGCCGACCAGCACATCGAGCAGACCCGCCCCGGCGTCGGGGCCCTCGCCGCGCGGGGATAGTTCCGCCGGCCTCACCGGCTCCGCCGGCGGTGGTATTGAGGCCCTCCGCCGCGCAAACCGATGTACTGGAGCCGATGGCCGCCCGCCTGCTGATCCTCTTCCTCGTCCTCGCCTTCGGCGCGCTGACCCTCGACGCCTTCGTGGAGGAGGGGGTTACGCTGCCCGGCGTGGTCTCGCTCTTCGTGCTCGTGCTGCTCGCGTTCGGAGCCTTCGGCGCGCTGTTCGGCAAGCCGCCCCGGGGGCCAAGGCCGTGAGCACACCCACGCCCTCACCCTTTCTGCCCCCTGGGCGCCGGCGCGACCGTGGCCGGCGCCGAGACCGCGGGCGCTCAGCCCGCCGCCGACGACGGAGCGCCGGGTGGATCCTGCTGGCCCTTGCCCTCCCACTCGCCGTCGTTCTCGCCGTCGCCTTCGCCGCTACCCGCATCGTCGACAGCGCCGGCACCGGCCGCCCCCGCAGCGCCACAGCCGCTACGCGCGATCACACCCACCACCCCGGCTCCGCTCGCGGTCGCCCCGCGCCAGGCTCGGGGGACGCGGCCAACACGCCGGCTTCGCCGGCTCTCCTCTCCCTGCACTTCAATCATCCCCCGCGCGCCGCGTTGCTCTTCGACCTCGACAGTGGCAGGGTGCTGTGGGCCATCAATCCCGGCGAGCGGCTGCCGATCGCCTCGCTCGCCAAGATGATGACCGCACGTCTCGTCGTGCACTCCCAGCACGCCTCCGCGCGTGTGCACATCACGCACAATGCTGTCAACGCCGCCGGCTCCAAGGTCGGCGTGCTGCCGGTCGGCAAGTACGTGCGCCTGGAGACGCTGCTCTATGGGCTCCTGCTGCCCTCCGGCAATGATGCCGCCGTCGCGCTCGCCGAACACGTCGCCGGGAGCGTGCCGCGCTTCGTCGCGCGCATGAACGATGAAGCGCGGCAGCTCGGGCTCTCCTGCACGCGCTACGTCTCGCCCGACGGCCTGGAGGACGCCAACCGGTCCTGTGCCGCCGATCTCGCCACGCTGGCGCGCCTGGATCTCGATGAGCCGCGCATCGCGCGCGTCGCCTCAACCGCCGCGACCGTGCAGCCGCTGCCGATCAAGGGGGGCCGCGTCTGGCTCTACAACAACAACCCGCTGTTGCGCTTCCACTACCCCGGCGCCATCGGGCTGAAGACCGGAGAGACCGAAGCGGCCGGGCGCTGCCTCGTCGGCGCCGCGCGGCGCGGGAACGTCAGGCTCGGGGTCGTGCTGCTGGGCTCGCCCGAACTAGGCAGGCAGGCTGAGGCGCTGCTCGACCGCGGGTTCTCCGGCGTGTATCACCTGCCGCCGGTGGCGGCGCCGCCAGTGCCCAAGGGGCTCTAAGACCCCACCACAGCCTGCTGTGTAGCGCGGGAGCCGTGTTACACTGGCTGGTATGGCGAACGTGACTCTGACCGTCGACGAGAGGCTGCTCAAGCAGGCCAGGATTCGCGCGCTCGAACAGGACACTTCCGTGAACGCGCTAGTGCGCCGCTATCTGGAGGATTACGTTGGACGCGCACCTCAGCACGACGGCCTGGCCGGGTTTCTCGCACTGACCGAGTCCGTCCATGCCGGCAGCGGCGCGGGCGGTCGCAGCTGGACACGCGACGAGATATATGAGCGATAGGGCCTTTCTCGACACGAACGTCCTCGTGTACGCCGTCGATGAGGCAGAGCCCGAGAAACGCGACATCGCTCGGCGGCTGCTCGGCTCCACCGGCTATGGCCAGTTCGTGTTGAGCACACAGATCCTCAGCGAGTTCTATGTCGTGGCCACCCGCAGGCTGACTCAGCCCGTGGGCGAGGATGCGGCTGCCGCGGCGGTGGATCGGCTCGGCCAGCTGCCCATGGTGACGATCGACCCCGCCCTCGTGAAGGACGCGATCGGGCTCAGCCGCTCCTCGCAGGTGTCCTATTGGGACGGCCTGATCCTGGCTGCAGCTGCCAAGGGCGGATGCCAGCGCCTGCTCACAGAGGATCTCAACGATGGACAGACCATCGGCTCGGTGCGGATCGAGAATCCTTTTCTCGCGCCCAAGGAGTCGCGGTAGGCCCCGCAGCAGGCGACTCGCTAGTTGTAGTTCCTGAGAACGTTCAACTAGTCACCGCCGCTTCATGCTGTCACGCCTGCTACCATGACAGCATGAAGCAGGTTACGCTGCGAATGGATGAGCGCTTGGCCAACTTCCTCAAGCAGGCAGCGGCCGCACGCAGCGAGAGCGTCAACTCCTACGCCCGCACGGTGCTGACGGCAGCGGTCGATCCTGAGTACGCCGGGGATGAGGCGGAGCAGCTGCGCGAGCGGCTGGCCAGAGCCGGGCTGCTGGCGACTCCAAAGCCGGTCTCCTATCCGCGCCCCGATCCGGCGGCTGTGGCGGCGGCGGGCAAGCGCGCGGCGCGCGGACGGACGCTCTCTTCGATCATCAGTGAGGAACGCGGCTGAGCGTCTTCGCCGACTCCTCCGCGCTCGTCAAGCTGTACGTCCCCGAGGATGGCTACGAGCAGGTCCGGCGACTGCCCGCGCCGCTGCTCGTCTCGGCGCTCGCGCGCGCGGAGGTGACCGCCGCGCTCTGGCGCAAGCAGCGCACAGGCGAGGTGGACCTCGATGACGTGCTGCTCTTGATCCGCGCTTTCGCCGCCGACTATGCGGGGACGCCCGACGCACCCCCACGCTTTCGGATTGTCGAGGTCACCGACACCGCCATCGAGCGTGCGGCCGATCTTACCGGCACACACGGCCTGCGTGCCTATGACGCCGTTCAGCTTGCCTGCGCGCTTGCCGTCCGCGCAGTGGACAAGGGCCGCACGATGCTTGCCAGCTTCGATCATGAGCTGATCCGGGCTGCCGCCGCCGAAGGGTTCGCGGTTCTTCCCGGGCAGAACACCGAGCCTCCACCGGCCGCAGAGACAACAGACGCAGAGACGACCGAGTCTCAGCCAGACCCTCCCCCCATGCCCCAAGGGATGTAGTACCCTCATCTCAGCATCGATTGACTGGTCAGTCAGCCAAAGGAGACGACGTGGATCTCGACGACACACCCGAGCAGGCGGCGCACCGCGCGAAGGTCCGCGTGTGGCTTGAAGAGCACAAGAGCGAGGCCCCGATACTGCAGGGTCCCGGTGCGCTCACCGACGAGGACGAGATCGTCGCCGCGCGGCGCGCCTGGCAGGGCAAGCTCGCCGAGGCCGGCCTGGCCGGCGTCACCTGGCCCAAGGAGTACGGCGGGCAGGGCCTCGGTCCAATCGAGCAGGTCATCTGTAACCAGGAGATCGCCCGTGCACGCGTACCCGGCATCCTCGACGCCATCGGCGTGGGCATGCTCGGGCCGACGCTCATCGCCCACGGCACCGACGAGCAGAAGGCGCGCCATCTCGGCCCCATGCTGCACGGCGACGAGGTCTGGTGCCAGCTCTTCTCCGAGCCCGCCGCCGGTTCCGATCTCGCGGCGGTGCAGGCGCGCGCCAAGCAGCAGGACGACGGCTCCTGGCGCCTCAGCGGGCAGAAGGTTTGGACCACCAACGCCCAGTTCTCCGCCTACGGGCTGTTGCTGGCGCGCACCGATCTGGACGCCCACAAGCACAAGGGCCTGACGATGTTCATCGTGCCCATGGACGCCCCCGGCGTCACCACCCGCGGTCTGCGCCAGATCTCCGGCGAGGCCGAGTTCAACGAGGTCTTCTTCGATGACGTCGCACTCGACGCCGACGCCGTCGTCGGTGGGGTGGGGAATGGGTGGGGGACGGCCTTGACCACCCTCATGTTCGAGCGCGTCACCATCGGCCTCGGCGGCGAGGGCCTCGGCTTCAACTCCGCCCGCTTCGCCCAGGCCATCGCCGCCGATGAGCACGCTTCGCGCGACCCCGAGGTGCGCCGCCAGCTCGGCGAGATCGCCGCTGATCTGCTGGCCGTCAGGTTCACCGGCTACCGCACGCTCACAGCGCTGCAGCGCGGGCAGATCCCCGGCCCCGAGGCCGGCCTCGCCAAGGTCACCATCGTCAACGGCGCCATCCATGCCGGTGAGCTCATCGCCGACGTGCAGGGCCCCGACGCACTCGGCGAGGACTCCGAGTGGGCCTACATGATCTCCTTCCTCCCCGGCCTCAAGTCCGCCGGCGGCACCGAAGAGATCCTGCGCAACACCATCGGCGAGCGCGTCCTGGGGCTGCCGCCCGAGCCGCGCCTGGACAAGGGCATCCCATTCTCCGAGCTCCGCGCCAAGGAGGCTGCAAAGGCATGAGCACCACGACCACAGCCACGACCACGCAGGCGCGCACCAGCGAGGGAGCACCCCGATGAACCTGGCACTCTCAGACGAGCAGGTGTTCCTGCGCGAGGCCGCCCGCGGCGCGCTCTCGCGCTTCAAGACGCTCGAGGCCGCGCGCGACGCGCTCGATGGCAAGGGCGAGCTGCCCGACCTATGGCCCGTCGCCTGCGAGGCCGGCTGGCCCGGGCTCTTGATCGACGACGCTCACGGCGGCGCCGGGCTCGACGCCTTCGACGCCATGCTCGTGCTCGGCGAGTGCGGGCGCGTGCTCGCCGGCGTTGCCCTGCTCGGCCATCTGCCCGCCACCGCCATCCTCAGCGAATCCGCTGCGCCCGCCGCGGCAGCGCTCTTGCCGCCGCTGGCCTCGGGTGAGCAGCGCGCCGCCTACCTGCCCGCCTGTCCCCCCAACGACGTCTTTGACTCCTGGTGCGTCGATCCCGTGCACGGTTCGGAGCGCCCGGTGCCGCCCGTGGCCAGTGCCGCCGGCGAGGGACACGTCACCGTTAGCGGCACCTTCGCCTTCGTGCCCGACGCGCCCGGCGCCGACCTGCTCGTGGGCACTGTCCTGCTCGATACCCCACAAGGGGGCACGCGTGGGGAACCCGTTGGGGTCGCCTTCAAGACCTCCAACGAGGGCGTCAACATTGAGGCCGTACGCCGCTACGACGCCACCCGCACGCTCGGGCACGTCACCTTGAAGGACGCCCGTGCCGTCTTGCTCGACACGCCCGTCGACTCGCTGGCCGCCGCCTGGCACCTCGCGCAGGCGCTGCTCGCCGCCGAGTCCATCGGCAGCGTTGAGACTGCCCTCGATGTCTCCGTCGCCTACGCCAAGGAGCGCCACACCTTCGGGCGCGCCATCGGCTCCTACCAGGCCGTCAAGCACTCGCTGACCGAGGTCCTGCGCCAGCAGGAGAACGGCCGCTCGCTGCTCTACTACGCCGGCTGGGCCAGGCGTGGAGCTCCGGGCGAGTTCCCCCTCGCGGCCGCTGCCGCACGGTCGGTCGCCGGGCACGCTCTGGACACCGCCGCGCGCACCATGATCTCCGTGCACGGCGGCATCGGCGCCACCTGGGAGCACGACGCCCCGCTCTACTTCCGCCGCGCCCAGCTGTCGCGGCGGTTACTGGGCGGCACTGGGGGCGCCACCGACCGCGTCGCCGGCGAGTTGCTCACGCAGGCGGCGCAGGCTGCGTAAACCTAAAGGAGCCGGTGGAGAGTCTTTGTTTTAGATTTTGGTCGCAATGGTATATACGCTGTAGATACCATTGATATCTAAAACAGAAAAAGAAGCCCTCCTATCCCCCGCCTTTATCTTTTCCTCCGAGGCCCAGCAGCAACCGCCGTCGCGCTTGCTTCGGCCACCGGCGCACCGTAGGCCGCGTGCACGGCAGCAACCAACGACGGGTCTACACCGCAGTTGACGCAGAAGCCGTGCTGTGACCAGCCGATCGCGCGCGCCAGCACCTGATCCGCGTAGGCGATGCCAGCTTCATCGTGGCCGTAGTAGTCATACGCCGCGCCCCACGCCGCGCCGTCGAGCGCCAGTGTCGCCCCGTCGGATGAGAGCAGGCGCGCTGCCGCCATCAGCGAGTCGAAGTCGTCGTAGATCGAGGGGTGTTTGGTCGTCGGATGGTCGTATGCCGCGGGCCGTTTGCCATACAGGTAGGAGTCGCTCACGAGCTGCCACGTGGATAAGGTGCCCGCCCGCCCGCCTGCCCCCCCTTTGCCCGCTCCCCCGTTGGTGACGTTGAACTGCATCGGCCCGCCGCAGCAGCCGGCGAAGTTCAGGCCGTGGTAGGTGCTGGGGGCCGTGGAGAACGCCGACTCCTGGCGGTGGATCGAGGCGAGCAGCAGCCAATTCACGCCGAAGGCGCTCTGCGCCTGCGCATAGATCTCATAAAAGCCCGACATCCAGGCCGCCGAGATGTGCGTCTGCGTGTCGGTGTAGCGCACGAAGCTCGCCAGCGCGCGTTTCTGCTGCGGCGTGCCGGCGGGAGCCACGATCGCGGCGGTGGCAGCGGTCTTGGCTGCCTGCTGGGCACTGGCCGCTCCAGCAGTGGGAGTGGCTGCGATGGTGACGATTGGCGGCGCGAAGGTAGATGCCTTGGGGCTCGATTGACCCACAAAGCCGCTCAGGACCGCCACCAGCACCACCACACCCAGGAGGACCAAGGCGCCCGCGAGCGCCCAGGCCCCCCGTTCTGAAGGCGGCTCCGGCGTATGCGTGTGCTCATTCATACGCCAACCGCGCGCAGCAGCACGCGATCGAAGACGAGATCGGGGAGCAGGCGGCTGGCCCACACCATCGCGTGCGCGTCGAGCCCGATGAGGTAGCGCGCACGCATGCGCTTGGCGGTGAGCGCTCCCTCGATCACCTTGGCTACGCGCTCGGGTGGCACACCGCGCTTGGCAGTATCCCTGAGGGTCTTCTCCATCGCCTTGGGCACGTGGCCGTAGTACTGCTGCAGTTCCTCCGGGATCTCGACGCCGTCGATTAGCTCGTTGCCCTTGTCCCAGATCGGCGTGGCCACGGAGCCCGGCTCGATTAGCGCCACCTGGATGTGCGAGCGGCGGAGCTCCACGCGCAGCGCGTTGCCCACGGCCTCCAGCGCGTACTTCGAGGCGTGATAGGGGGACATGTAGGGGGTGGTGATGAGTCCGCCGATGGAGGAGAGCAGCACGATCCGGCCGCGCGCTTTGCGCAGCGCGGGTATAAGCGCCTGCGTCACCGCGACCTGCCCGAAGAAGTTCACGTCCATCAGGCCACGCAGCTCCTCCATCGGCAGCATCTCAAGCGGCCCGCCGACGGCGATGCCGGCGTTGTTCACGAGCGCATCCAGGCCGCGAGTACCCGTGCGCTGCTCCACGAACTCCGCCGCCGCGGCGATCTGCTCAGAGTCGGTGATGTCCAGCTGGATAGGTGTCAAGCGCCCCTCGCCCGACTCGCTGAGCAGCGCCTCGCCGGCCGCCGGAGTGCGCACGCCCGCCAGCACATCCCAGCCCGTGCGCGCCAGATGCAGCGCCGTCGCCTTGCCGATACCTGTGGAGGCGCCGGTGATGAGAGATGTGGGCATAGGCCCTCAGGCTACAGCGAACTCACTGCGCTTCGAGGCGAGCGCCTGGAGCAGCCCGCTGAAGGCGTCGGCGAACTTCTCGACGCCCTCGCGCTCGAGGGTGTCCGTCACGTCGTCGTAGTCGACGCCGGCAGCAGCCAGTTCGTCGATCAGGCGCTGGGCGCCGGAGAGGCCATCTTCCAGGCGCACCTGGGGCCGGCCGTGGTCCTGGTAGGCGCGGATTGTCTCCTCGGGCATGGTGTTGACGGTGTCCGGTCCGATCAGATCCTCGATGTAGATGGTGTCGGGGTAGTCGGGGTTCTTGGTCGAGGTGGAGGCCCACAGCACGCGCTGCGTGGTGGCACCCTTGCTCGCCAGGAACTGCCAGCGGGGGCCACGGAAGGTGGCGTTGTAGTGCTGGTAGGCGAGCTTGGCGTTGGCCACCGCGAGCCTGCCCATGAGCGCGTCGTGCGCGGGCGGGCGAGGGTCCAAGCCATCCAAACGCCGGTCGGCCTCGGTGTCGATGCGCGAGACGAAGAAGCTCGCCACCGAGGCCACTCCCTTGGGGTCCCCGCCGGAGGCGATCAGGCGCTCGAGTCCGCGGATGTAGCTCTCAGCGACCTCGGCGTAGCGGCGCAGCGAGAAGATGAGCGTCACATTTATCGACTTGCCCTCGGCGATGGCGTCCTCGATCGCGGCCAGCCCCGGCTTGGTGGCCGGGATCTTGACCATGAGGTTGGGGCGGTCGACGACCTCGTGGATGCGCATGGCTTCGGCGAAGGTCGCGGGCGCGTCGTAAGCCAGGTTGGGGTCGACCTCCAGCGACACGTAGCCGTCGCGCCCCAGGCCGGCCTCCCAGATGGGACGGAAGAGGTCGCAGGCCTCGCGGATGTCCTGCTCGGCGAGGCGCCAGAAGACGTCCTTGCCCTCGACGCCTTCGGCGGCGAGCTCGTGCAGCTGCTCGTCGTAGGCGTCGCCTTCGGTCATGGCCTTCTGAAAGATGCTGGGGTTGCTGGTGGCGCCCACGACGGCATCCTCGTCGAGCAAAGACTGCAGGTGTCCGCCGCGGATCGATTTGCGCGAGAGGAAGTCAATCCACACGCTCTGCCCGAGCGCGGAGAGGCGGTGCAGGGGGGAGAGCGTCGGCGAGGGTGGCGGCGAGGATGCGGTCATGGGTCCTCCTTCAGTCTAGGAGTGCGCGGTTCAGTCCAGGAGTGCGCGGGCGTGTGCTGCGATGTTCTCGGCAGCGAAGCCGAGTTCCTTCAGTACCGTCTTACCCGGTGCAGAGGCGCCGAAGCGGTCGAGGCCAAGCACGTCGCCGTGCGTGCCTACCCACTTCCACCAGCTCATCGTGGCGCCCGGCTCGATCGCCAGGCGCGCGGTGACCGCGGGCGGCAGGACGCTGTCGCGGTACTCCTGGCTCTGCGCTTCGAAGAGCTCCATACAGGGCATGGAGACCACGCGTACCTTCGTGCCATCGCCCGCGAGCGCGCGCGCGGCGTCGAGCGTCGAGGAGACCTCGGAGCCCGTTGCGATGAGGATCAGCTCAAGGTCGACCGCCTCGCCAGGAACGCCGCCATCGCCGGCCGCCCCGCCATCCGAGTCCCACAGCACATACCCCCCGCGCTCAAGCTCACTCGCGGCGCCCAATCCCTCGGCGGCACGGTCGGGCACGGGGAGGTTCTGGCGCGAGAGGAGCAGCGCCACGGGTCCATCGGAGCGTTCCAGCGCGACGCGCCAGGCATGAGTGGTCTCGTTGGCGTCGGCCGGCCGGATCACCCACAGATTGGGGATGGCGCGCAGCGCGGCGTAGTGCTCGATGGGCTGGTGCGTGGGGCCGTCCTCGCCGAGGCCGACGGAGTCGTGCGTCCAGACCCACACAACGGGCAGCCCCATGAGCGCGGAGAGCCGCACCGAGCCGCGCATGTAGTCGGAGAAGACCAAGAAAGTGGAGCCGTAGGGCTTGAGAATGCCGCCGTGGGCGGCGAGGCCGTTGACGATGGCGCCCATGCCGTGCTCGCGAATGCCGAAGGGGACGTTGCGGCCGGCGTGGGGGCGCGAGAACTGCCCGGCGCCGGGGAAGAGGGTCTTGGTGGACTCAACGAGATCGGCGGCGCCGCCCACCATCGTGGGCGCGTAGGACGCGAAGGCGGCCATCACCTTCTGCCCGGCGCTGCGCGTGGCCATTTCCTTGCCGGCGGGGAACTGCGGCAGCGCGGCCTCCCAGCCCTCCTCGAGCTTGCCGGCCCACACGCGATCCCACTCGGCGGCGGCGTCGGGCAGCGCCTCGCGCCAGCGCTCAAAGCGCTCCTGCCACTGCACCTGCAACTCGGCCCCGCGCGCGCGCAGATCCATGGCCTCGTACACGCGCGCATCGACGGCGAAGTGGGCGTCGGGATCGAAGCCCATGGCCTCTTTGGTGGCGCGCACCTCCTCCTCGCCCAGCGGCGCGCCGTGGGCCTTGGCGGTGTCCACGGCGTTGGGCGCGGGGTATGCGATGTGCGAGCGGATGGCGATGAAGGAGGGCCGCTCGGTTTCCGCGCGCGCAGCGATGAGCGCGGCGTGTAGCGCCTGCACATCCTCGGAGTCCCCTACGCGCTGCACGTGCCAGCCGTCGGCGGCGAGGCGCGCCACGTGGTTCTCGCCGTCGAAGGAGATGGCGGTGCTGCCGTCGATCGTGATGCGGTTGTCGTCGTAGCAGACGACGAGCTTGCCGAGGCCGAAGTGGCCGGCGATGGAGGCGGCTTCCTGGCTGACGCCCTCCATGAGATCGCCGTCGGAGCAGATCGCGTAGGTGTGGTGGTCAACGACGCTGAGCCCCGGCCGGTTGTAGCGCTCGGCGAGGAAGCGCTCGGCCATCGCCATGCCGACGGCGTTGGCGAAGCCCTGCCCGAGCGGCCCCGTGGTGACCTCGATGCCCGGCGTGTGCCCGCGCTCGGGGTGACCAGGGGTGCGCGAGCCCCACTGGCGAAACTGCCGCAGATCCTCAAGTGCCAAGTCATAGCCGACGAGGTGAAGCAGCGAGTACTGCAGCACGCAGGCGTGCCCCGAGGAGAGCACGAAGCGGTCGCGGTCGGGCCACTGCGGGTCGGCGGGATTGACGCGCAGGACGCGCTTAAAGAGCGTGTGCGCGAGCGGCGCCAGCGCCATAGCCGTGCCCGGATGCCCCGCGCCTGCCTTCTGCACGCTGTCCATGGCGAGCGCGCGGATGGTGTCGATCGAGAGCGCAGTGATCTCACGCGGGGCGGCCACGGGGGGTGATGCTATCGACGGCGGTGGCCGCCATGCCCGCGGGGCGTTTTTTGAGGGGGACCTCCGGGGGAGGTCCTGTGTGGGCCGCGCTCCGCGGGGCCGACTCGATCGAGGAGATCAGCCGGCCCGCAGCGATGACTCAGCCGGCCGAAGGGCGCCTCTGGTAGGGCGGCAGCGCCGCCATCGAGTGCGAGCGCCCGCGCCTGCACCAGTTGCGCGAGGGACGTACGCGCACCAACCAGTGCATGTCGTGCCGGCAGTGCGAGCGACGGTAAGGCCAGCGGGCATGCAGCGCCCGCGACATCCGCTGCTCCTGACAGTAATGCGTTCTCATAGCATCCGACCTCCCAGCTTCCTACCTACCCGACTCCCGGGCATGGCAACTTCGCTTTGGCCGCCAGGGCCAAGGGGTGTCCCAAAGTTGTGCCTTGGAGTCACAACTAATAGCACCGGGCCTACAGAATGGCGGCGGTGGAGCCATCCGGGGGCGAGTGCCCCATGCCCTGCACATTGGTCGTGCGGTCCTGCTTGACCTGAGACCAAAACCTCTCTCCTCCATTGCTTTTCGACCCATTGCGCCTCCCATGGTGCAAACCGTGGAGACCCCGTGAGCATCTCCCGCAACGACATATAAATCAGGTTTTACTCAGCCTGTCAACCTCCAAGCGCAACGATTTGTCAACTGTGACACGCTGTCAAACGTGTTGGCAGCCAGCACTCAGTCATCTACTGTGGCTGCATGGCGAGCAAGCGGGGAGCGGGAAGCGGCCGCCGAGGACTACCGCGTGGACCGCAGGCGTTGCCCCGTGAGGAGGTCGTGGCAGACCAGCGCCGGCGCCTGTTCGAGGCGCTGATCGAGCTCGTCAACGAGCACGGTCTGGGGGGCGTGCGCATCTCTGAGCTCGTCAGTCGCGCGGGGGTCTCACGACGTAGTTTCTACGAGCACTTCCCCAACAAGGAGGAGTGCCTGCTGGCAGCCTTCGACGAAAGCCGCCAGCGCCTGACCGAAGCGATGGTGCGCGCGTATGACCCCAAGATGGCAGGGCGCGAGCAGGTGCAGTCGATCGTGCGCGCGCTGTTTGAGGCGACGCTTGAGCGGCCCAGCGCTACACGGCTGGTGTGCGTGGACGTAATCGCGGCCGGCGCTGGGGGAATGGAGCGCTGGTCGCGCGGCGCCGCGCGCTTTGAGCGCTATCTGGGGGAGGTGTTTGCACAGGCGCCAGGAGAGGGGGGCATTCCGGAGCCGGTCGCCAAGGCCGTCGTGGGGGCGCTGCGCAAGATCCTCTACTCGCGTGTGGCCAGCGGGCAGTCGGGCAGGACGCTGCGCGCAGAGCTCGAGCGGGTCCAGCCCGAGGTGGTGGAGTGGATCTGCAGCTACTACCCCTCGCCCGCGGGCATACCCATGCGACCGCGCCGGCGACGCGCGGGTGCGAGCGCCAAGGCGGGCAGCAGCGGGGCAGAGGTTGGGAGGCGGGGCGGGCTCCTGGCTCTCTCGTGACCCTCTCGCGGCAGGGACCCCGCGGATTGCCACCGGGGGAGCACAACCTGCCGCGCGGCTTCGTCGAGCACAACCAGCGCGAGCGTATCTTCGACGCCATCGCAAACCTCACGGCCAGCCGCGGCTACCAGGCGCTGAGCCTCGAGGATGTGGCGGCCGAGGCCGCGGTCTCGCTGCAGACCTTCTACAGCCACTTCGAGAGCAAGGAGGAGGCCTTTGAAGCCGCCTATGAGGTCGGGCACGCCCGCGCGCTGGGCGTATGCGCGGAGGCCTTCGCGGACGCGCAGACATGGGTGCAGGGGGTGCATGCGGCCGTCGGGGCACTGATGCAATTCCTCGCCGCAGAGCCCTCCTATGCGCATCTGGCGTGCGTGGACATCGTGGTGGCCTTCCCCCGCTTGACCGAGCGCGTGGAAGCGGCCCGCAGCACCTACGGGGGGCTGCTGGCGTCGCGGCTGGCCCGCTACAACGGGTCCGCGAGAATGCACAGGGCCTCTTCCATCACCGGCGAGGCGATCGTGGGCGGAGTTTTCGAGCTGCTGCACGACTACGTGGCGCGCGGCCTCACCGAGCGCCTGCCCGAGCTCGCAGACCATGTCACGTACATCGCGTTGACCCCATTTTTGGGCAGCCAGGCGGCCGCGGCCGCCGTCACTGGCGCGCAGCGCACGCGGACCCAGCCGCGGCGCTAGGCAGCTTCGGCAAGAGGGCCGTAGCGCTCCGGCGCACGCCGCCCCAGTCGTGCGGCACGCAGCCCAGACGCCGACTTGGATTGTGCCCATCTGGATGGAAGTTCCCTATATCGAAACATGTATGCCACTGGTCCGCCGGTGGTCGCAATCGTCAAGAACGGCGGGGGTTTTGCCGAAAGGCCGAACGTGACGACATCGGTCGAATACGAGGGCGAGCGGGGCTCTCATCTGCTGCGTGCGCGGCGCACGGCGGGCATGACGCGCGCCATTCTCGGGGTGAGCGGCATCCTGCTTGTGGCGGACAGTCCGAGTCTCGCGGCCCATCCGGTGCTGGCCATCGAGGGGTTCGCGACGATCGCGGTCAGTGCCCTCGTGCAGCTCTCAGCACCGAAGATGGCGTGGCTACGCATCGAGGAGTCCCTCGCCGGCGCCGCGGCGGTGCTGATTGTGGGCTTCGGCGAGCAGCGCGTGAGCGTCCTCAGCGTGTTGTGGCTGGCGGCGATTGCCAGCGGCGTGGTCTCTCGTGGCGGGCGCGTGCACTGGGTGGGGCGCACCGTGGTGCTTGGCGCGCTGGCGCTGCCGGTGGTGCTGGAAGGGCGTCTGAGCGCCGCGCAGGCAGCGTTGTGCGTGGCCGCCATCGGCCTGCTACTCAGCTGTGGGCGCCTGACGCGCGAGCTCGGGCGGCTGCTGCGCCAGGCGCGCTACGACGCCGACCACGACGACCTCACGGGAGCGCTCTCGCGGGCCGCCTTCCGCAGCGCTCTGGACGCGGCCACTAAAGGGGCCAGCGAAGACGCCCCGGCGTGCCTGCTGCTGTTCGATCTCGATGGCTTCGGGGTTGTGAACAAGGCGCTGGGGCACGCCGCCGGCGATGCGCTGCTGGCCTCGGTGGGCGAGCGGCTGCGGACCGTCGCCGGCTCGCGCCGCGTTGTGGGGCGGTTGGGGGGCGATGAGTTCGCCGTTCTCACCTGCGGCGAGGAGGACCCCGCGCCGCTTGCCGCCGAGCTGCTGGAGGCGCTGGAGCGCTGTGGCGATGCGCAGCGCCACGTCTCGGCCTGCGTGGGCGTCGCACAGAGCCCGCGCGATGGCAGCGACGCCGAGGCGCTGCTGCGCGCCGGCGACATCGCCCTGCGTGTGGCCAAACGCAGCGGCGTAGGCGGCCAGGCCTCCTTCTACGCGGGCGGACCGCTCAACGGACAGGGCGCCCACAGCGCGCGCGGTGCGCTAACGCGGTTGATCGGCGGCGAGGGCCTGGCGATGGCGGTGCAGCCGATCGTCGACCTGCGCGATGGCACGGTGCACGCGTATGAGGCGCTGGCGCGCTTCGGCGAGGGCGGCACCGACAGTCCGCTGCACTGGTTCTCGCTGGCGGAGGAGTTCGGCGAGCGCGATGAGCTCGAGCGCTCCTGTCTGCGCGCAGCGCTGGCGCTGCTGGGATCCCGTCCCGCGGGGGCACGCGTGGCAGTTAATCTGTCTGCGCCCGTGCTACTGGACGCGCGCACCCTGCGTATCCTCGAGCAGCCCCGTGACCTCTCGGGCCTCATCATCGAGGTCACCGAGGAGGCGCTCGTGCAGAGCGAAGCGCAGCTGCACACCACCATCGCGCCGCTGCGCGAGCGCGGCGCACGGCTGGCGGTCGATGACATGGGCGCCGGCTACTCGGGCCTGCGCCAGATCACCACCGTGCAGCCGAGCTATCTCAAGCTCGATCGCTCTCTGGTGAGCGGCATCGACGGCGACGGCGATCGCGCGGCGCTCGTGCAGGCGCTGGTGGGCTACGCCGAGCACGTCGGCAGCCTGCTCGTCGCCGAGGGCATCGAGAACCCCGAGGAGTTGCAGACGCTGCTCGATCTCGGTGTGCCATTGGCCCAAGGCTTCTATCTAGGGCGACCAGCGAAGCCGTGGCCACAGGTGGAGCTTGAGGGCTTGGGGTTGGGGGGGCCGGTACTGGTGCCCCTGCCTGCCTCGGCACTTGACCAAGCGGCTCCCCAGTCCGAGCGCATGAGCGTCCTCGCGCCGCGTTGAGGGCGTAGGGCCTAAGCTGCCCGCCATATGGAGGTACCCATACTGCGCCTGCACGAGTATGTGGCCGAGCCGGCCTACGCCACACCGGGCTCTGTGGGTTTCGATCTCTCGACCGCCGAAGCCGCCGATATTGAGCCCGGCGAGATCGCCTTGGTCGGCACCGGTCTCGTGGTAGCCACACCACCGGGATGGGCTCTGCTCGTATGTCTGCGCTCCTCCACGCCGAAGCGCTTTGGCGTGATGCAACCGCACGGGATCGGCGTGATCGATCAGGATTACTGCGGGAGCGAGGACGAGTTGCGTCTGCAGCTGTTGAACTTCACCAAGGACACGGTGCACATACCTGCTGAAAGCCGAATCGCACAGGGCGTGTTCGTGCGCGCCGAGCAGGCCGTATGGGGTGCGCACAGCCCCGCTGGCGAGAGCCGCGGGGGCTTCGGCAGCACCTAAACGGCGAAGGCGCTCAGGCCTTGCGGCACTCAGGCCTGGGCGAAGGGGAGCCGCACGCGGAAGCTCGTGCGGCCGGGCTCGCTGGCGAGGGTCAGCGAGCCGTCGTGACGGTCCACGACGATGCGCCTGGCGGTGGCCAGGCCCAATCCTGTGCCGTGCCCGACATCCTTGGTGGTGAAGAAGGGGTCGAAGATCCGCCCGGCGAGCTCCTGCGGGACGCCGGGGCCGTCGTCGGTGATCTCGATCACGGCGCAGTCGCCGTCAGCCCGCGTGGTAATCGTGATCGTGCCCTGCTCGCCGAGTGCGTCGATGGCGTTGTCGAGCAGGTTGGTCCACACCTGGTTGAGCTCCGACCCTCTGACCGTCAGCTTGGGCAGGGTGCGGTCGTAGTCGCGCATGAGCTCGATCGAGGTGTGCTTGAGCTTGTAACCGAGCACGGTCAGCGTGGTCTCTAAGCCCTCGTGCAGGTCGACCTCCACAAGACCACCGCGGTCCATGTAGGCGTAGGACTTCACGGCGCCCACTAGCGCGGACATGCGCTCGGTGGACTCCTGCAGCTCGGCCGCCAGGCGCCCGGCGGTGAGCGTCGCGGCGACCCAGCGCAGCGCCGCGCCCGTCGCCGGGCCAGCCAGCTCGGAGAGGCGATTCAGCCAAGCCTGATCAACACCGGCCGCGGCTAGCGGCTCGGCCAGCTGCCAGGGCTCCGGCACCCCCAGCGCCTGCAGGCGCTCCAGCAGCTCCTCCTCGGCGTCTGAGGCGTCCAGGGCATCGAGCGCGGTGGCCGAGGCCGCGCGGTCGACCGCCTGCTGCTGCAGTCTCAACAGCTGCTCGGCCTCGGTCCGCTCCACGCCTGCTTCGACAAAGGAGGCCAGTGCCGAGCCGATCGCATCGAGTGCCTCGGTGAGCTGATCCGCGGCTCGTCGCGCTGCAGCGGCAGGGTTGTTGAGCTCGTGCGCCAGACCCGCCGCCATCGTGCCCAGCGAGGCGAGGCGCTCGCGGTTCTGCTCGATCGCGGTGACGCGGCTTGTCACCGGCGCGACCTGCTCCACGACACGCCGGTTGACGGCGGGCTGCGCAAAGGCCAGGCGGCGGAAGTCCGCCGGTGCGACGATCGCCAGGCGACAGGGAGTTTCGGCCTGCATGCGCACCCTCAGCGGGTGGCCGGTGAGCACGGCGATGGCGCCCATCCAGGTCGGCGCGCGGTGGCGGCCGACGGGTTCGCTGCGACCGCCTTCGAGGATCAGCGCCTGCGCTTCGCCCTCGAGCAGCAGCTGCACCCCGGGCGGCTCCTCGCCCTGCTCGGCGATGACCCCAGCGGCCGCTACGTGACAGGGGCGCGCAACCTCCACCCACTGCATGAGCTCCCCGTCGTCGAGCCCGTCGAAGAGGTCAACGGTGCGTAGCTCCTCCAGGGTAATGGGGGCGTCGCTCACGCCTCCACCAGGTACTCGTGGATGAGCGAGACCGCCATCGAGCCCTCGCCCACAGCGCTGGCGACGCGCTTGATGGAGCGCGCGCGCACGTCGCCCGCGACGAATACGCCGGGGACCGAGGTCTCGAGCACGTAGGGCTCACGCTGCAGGGGCCAGCCGTTGGCCTGCGCGTCGCGGCCGGCGAGGATGAAGCCGCGCTCATCGCGCGCGAGGACGCCCTCCAGCCAGTCCGTGCGCGGTGAGGCGCCGATGAAAACGAAGCACGCATCGGCCTCCAGCAGCCCTTCGCCATCGGGTCCCTGGACGCGCAGCCGCCGCAGGCGCCCATCTTCGCTCTCGGCGGCGATGGCCGAGGTGCCGGTGCGCACCTCGATGTTCTCGCGCGTCGCGATCTGCTCGATGAGATAGTGCGACATCGACTTCTCGAGTGAGGGACCGCGCACGAGCATCGTCACCTTGGCGGCATAGCCACCGAAGTAGACGGCCGCCTGGCCGGCGGAGTTGGCGGCGCCGATGACCACGACGTGCTGCTGCGAGCACGCGCGCGCCTCGGTCATGGCTGCGCCATAGTAGATACCCGCGCCGGTGAGCTCGGCAAAGCCGGGGGTGTCGAGCTGGCGATAGGAGACGCCGGCGGCGACGATCACGCAGCTCGCGCTCAGCTCGCCGCCGCCGCTAAGCGCCACGAGGCGCGCCGCACCCTCGACGCGCAGGCCCACGGCCTCCTGCACGGTGAGCAGCTCGGCCCCCAGGCGCCGCGCCTGATCGGTCGCGCGACGCGCGAGATCGGAGCCGCTGAGCCCTGCGGGGAAGCCGAGATAGTTCTCGATGCGACTGGACTGCCCCGCCTGACCCCCGGGCGCCTCGCGCTCGACCATGATCGTCTTCAGGCCCTCCGAGGCGCCGTAGACCGCGGCCGCCAGGCCGGCGGGGCCGCCACCGACGACCACGAGGTCGTAGTGGTCCTGGGCCGGCGCGCCGGCGACGCCGAGCCGCTCGGCTAGCTCGAGGATGCTGGGGCGCTCAAGCACGGTGCCGTCCTCGAGCAGCGCCACCGGCAGGCGCTCGGCGTCTACGCCGGCGACGCGCAGCAGCTCGCGCGCCTCGCCGTCGCGCTCGACGTCGAGCCAGCGTGCGGGGACGCGGTTGCGCACGAGGAAGTCGCGCAGGTCGTGGGACTCCTTGGAGAAGCGATGGCCCACGAGGCGCACACCACCGGACTCGAGCGCCGTGCCGGATTCCCAGGTGGTGAGCAGGTCCTCGACGACCGGGAAGAGCTGCTCCTCAGGCGGGTCCCAGGGCTTGAGTAGGTAGTAGTCAAGCGCCACCTCATTGATCGCCGCAATTGCCGCCTCGGTGTCGGCGTAGGCCGTCAAAAGCACCCGCTTGGCGTCGGGCACGAGCTTGCGCGCCTGCACGAGATACTCGGTGCCCGCCATGCCCGGCATGCGCTGGTCGGCGATCAGCATCGCCACCTGCTCGCC
>DATBPO010000122.1:0-7214 GCA_036561265.1 Solirubrobacteraceae bacterium
ACACCGGGGATCATTCACCGACACCATCACACCTGGGGTTCACACGCCTGGATAGTGCGCCTAGGGTTCACACGCCTGGATAGTACGCCTAGGGTTCACACGCCTGGATAGTACGCCTAGGGTTCACACGCCTTTCACATAGCACGCGCACGCGGTTGTCACCATTTCCCACCTTGCCGGCACCCGTGTTGGACATTGTGATTGTCACCGCCGCCGGGGGCCGTGATCTGCTGCGGGCCTGTCTGCTGTCTCTACACAGGCATCCCCTGCGCGCTGGCGAGATGACAGTGCACGTCGCTGACAATGCCAGCGGCGATGGGACGGCCGCGATGGTGAGGGAGGAGTTCCCCTGGGTGAACCTCCTGGAGGTCGGCTGGAACGCCGGCTTCAGCATCGCCAACAACCTCCTTCTTGCTCGCACCCGCGGTCCATTCGTGCTGCTGCTCAATCCAGATACCGAAGCCATTGAGGGCGCGCTGGACCGCTGTGTCGAGAGGATGCGCGAGCACCCGCACCTGGGCATGCTCGGCTGCCGGCTGGTGCTACGCGACGGCAGTTTCGACCACGCCGCCAAGCGCTCCTTCCCCACACCTCTGGGGGCGCTGGCGCACTTCGCCAACCTCGCCGGTAGGCCGTGGGGCGGCGGTGGTAGGCCGCGGGGCGGCGGTGGCAGGCCGCGGGGCGGTTCGCTCGCGCAGTACCGGGCCACCGAGGTCGGAGAGCTCGAGCAGGGCGCGGTGGACGCGGTCAATGGCGCCTTCATGTTGGTGCGCCGCGAGGCCATCGAGCAGGTGGGACCCCTGGATGAGGCCTACTGGCTGTACATGGAGGATCTCGACTGGTGCTTTCGCTTTCACCGTGCCGGATGGACCGTCTTCTACGAAGGGGAAGCGAGCTTCGTGCACGTCAAGGGGGGGTTGTCGAAGGTGGGGGGACACCGCTCGCTGCGCGCCAATGTTGCCTTTCATCGCGGCATGGGGCGCTTCTACCGCAAGTTCTACGCCGGATCCCGGCCCTGGCTCGACGGCGCTGTCTATCTGGCGATCGGGCTCAAGCTCTGCGTCTCGGCCGGGCGCAGCGCGCTGGCGCGGCGCACGCTCAGGTGGGTGTGACCGTGCGCTCGATGGCTTCCCGCATCACAGTGGCCAGCTGGGCGCCCTGGGTGCGTGCGTCAAAGCGCTCGGCCACCGCCAGCAGCGCCTGTTCCGACAGCCGCGCGCGCAAGGACTCCTCGCCGAGCAGGCCCATGATGGCCTCCCGCAGGGCGTGCGGGCTGCGCGGCTTCACCAGCGCACCGCGACGACCGTGGTCGAGCAGCTCGGGGATTGCGCCAACTGTCGTGGAGACCACCGGCGTGCCGCACGCCATCGCCTCGATCAACGCCCAGCCGAGGGAATCCCCGCGCGTGGGCAGGCACATCAGGTCGGCCTGCTGGTGGAGCTCGAGCAGGCGGGGATCCTCGTGGCTCAGACGGTGCACCCGTACGCCCGCGCGCGCGGGGGGTGGATCGCCGCTGACCACATCCAGATCCACCGTGCGTCCCAGGTCCTCACCGAGCGCCGCCAGCAGGTCATACCCGCCCTTCTCCGCGAAACGCCCGCCGACGAACAGCACTCGTGAGCGCTCACGCGGGCGGCGCGGAGCTGGCCGAAAGCGAGCCGTGTCCACCCCGGGGCAGAGTGTGAAGACTCGTGCCCGCGGCGCGGCGCGGCGCACCGCTGCGGCCGCCCAGTCGCTGAAGGCGATCACTGCGGCGGCGTTGGTGAAGGCGCGGCGCTCAAGCTCCAGCGAGGGCCACAGCGCCGCGCGTGAGTGGCGCCCAGGTGGACGCCAGATGCCCATTGCATGCCACTCCCACGCGGGTACATCGACCGCCAGGAATGTGGGCACGCGCCGCATCACATCGCCCAGCAGCAGCGCCGGGGTGTGGCTGGTCACATGCAGCGCGTCGACTTCGCCCGTAGCCACACGCGGTGCGATGAAGCGCCGGGCGCGCAGACTCTCCACGAGGTGCCAGCGGGGAACGTGCAGGTCGAGGTCGTGGCGGTCGAGGATCGGCAGCGGCCGCGCGAGCGCCCGTGCCGCGGGGGACCACGGACCCAGGCGCTCGAAGCGGGCGCTGACATCCGCCACTCCCTCCATACCCACCCGCAGCGCCGACTCCGTGCTCACATGACCTCTCACCCCCGCAGCGGTGGCTCCCCTGGAGGCGATCGAACCCTGATTGACGAACAGAACGCGCAAAGAGGGCGGCCAATATATCCCGCTCGGCCTCCGGTGTCGGTGCGGCCGAGGGGACACCAGCCGCCGGGACCGCGGCCGACGGGACACCAGTTGCCGGGACACCAGCCGCCGGGACCGCGGCCTCCGGTGTCGGTGATCGCCACCGTGCTCGAAGAGGGGGAGACCGTTGGGCGGCTGCTCGAGAGCGTCGTGGCGCAGTTGCGCGACGAGGACGAGCTGGTGGTCCTCGATGGCGGCTCGCGCGACGGCACCTTCGAGCAGCTCTCCGAGTATGCCGCACGCGACCACCGCGTGCGGGCGTTGAGGGCTCCGGGCGCCAACATCGCCGCCGGTCGCAACCTGGCCGTGGCGGCCGCGCGCCACGAGCTGATCGCCTGCACCGATGCCGGCTGTGTGGTGGCGTCCCACTGGCTTGCCGAGTTGACCGCGCCCTTCGCCATGCGTCCCGTCCCCGGGCTCGCGGCGGGAATCCCGCACGTGCTCGCCAACGGTGCGCTCGAGCGGGCGCAGAGCGCCGCTTGCTATGCCGATCCTCACGACGCGTGCCACCTCACCCCGCTCGTTCGCCTATACGGGCGGGTATTCGGTGGGGTATTCGATCCCAGCCTGCCCTTCGCGCGCTCACTGGCCTTCACGCGCACCGCCTGGCGCGATGCCGGCGGTTTCCCCGAACGTCTCTCGTGGGTCGAGGATGGCGTCTTCGGGCGCGCCGTCGCAGCCCAGCACCGCTGCGTCGTGGCCCCCCGCGCCGACGTCTACTGGGAGCAGCGTGGGTCGGCGGCCGCCACGTTTCGCATGTATTACCGTTACGGGATCGGCGCGGCCGCCAGCGGCGAGCGTCAGCTGCAGGCCCGCGACCGCCTGCGCCTCTCGGCCTATCTCGCCGGGGCGACGATGCTCCTCTCGCGCAAGCCTCCTGCCGTGGCGCTCGCGCTCGCCGGCGCGGGCGCCTACTACTCGCTGCCGCTGCGCCGCGTGGTCCGCCGGCGCGCCGGTCTGCGCGCCGCGCTGTGCGTTCCGCTGGCCCTCGCCATCAAGGACGCCGGCAAGGTCGCCGGCGCTGCCTCGGTGCACCTGGCTCGTGCGGGGCGCGGGTCATCCATGCGGGTGGCGAGGAGTCATCCGTGATGCGCCCGATCAGGGGCCTCCGGTGTGTGATGGGGGCGCGTCCCACGCGCGTGGGGTGGGGTCGGCCATGCGCGTGATGTTCGTCACACCCGATCTGCGGATGGGTGGCGCCGAGCGCCACCTGGTCACGCTCGCGGGCGCGCTGGACCGCACGCGCTTTGCGAGCACTGTGGTGTGCATCAAGGGTCTGGGACCCCTGCACCACGATCTCAAGGCGCAGGGGATCGAGGTTCTCTCGCTCCAAGCCGGCGAGCGGAGCCTCGCGCTGCCAGGCGCATTGCGCCGGCTCGTCGTGCAGATGCGCGCGCGACGCGTTGAGGCGGTCATCACGCACGGGCTCAGCGCAAACGTGCTGGGGCGCCTCGCCGCGGCGATAGCGCGGGTGCCCCTGCGGATCACCTGGAAGCACAACTGTGGCCATCTGGGTCATCACGGCCTGCTCGAGCGCTCCTCCGAGCGCATGCTCGGCTCGCTATGCACGCGCTACATCGGCGTTGCGCATGGACAGCTGCCCTATCTGCTCGACTATCTGCGGCTCGCACCAGAGAAGGTGAGGATCATCCACAACGCCGTCGACCTCGCCCGCTACCCAAGCGCTGAGCAGCCCGGGGACCTGCGGGGTGGTTTGGGCCTGGATGACCGCGATCGCGTGGTGGCCGTGACGGCCGTGCTGCGGCGGGAGAAGGATCACGAGACGATCTTGCGCGCCATCCAGCGCCTGGCGGCGCAGGTGCCACACGTCAAGCTGCTCCTGATCGGGGACGGCCCTGAACGCGCACGCCTGCAGAGGCTGACAAGTGAGCTCGGCATCGAGGAGCGCGTGGTGTTCCTGGGCGCTCGCCGCGACGCCGCCGAGCTGCTCGCGTGCGCGGATGTCGTGGCGCTTGCCTCCTACACCGTCGAGTGCTTCCCCTACGCGATCCTGGAGGCGATGGCCATGCGCCGTCCCGCGGTATGCACGGCCGTGGGCGGGTTGCCCGAGATGATCGAGGACGGAGTGACCGGATATCTGGTGCCGAGCTGCGATCCCGCTGCGCTCGCACGTGCGCTCGGCAGGGTCCTGGGGGCGGAGGATCGGGGCCGGGCGATGGGTGAGGCCGCGCGCCGCCGCTTGGAGGAGCGCCTTCCCTTCGCGAACATGGTGCACGCCGCGGAATGCGAGCTGGCGCGCACCTCCGGCGTGGGCCGTGCGCCGCGCAGTGCGCCGGCGGGCCACGCGCCGGAGGGTGCATCGTGAGCTCCGAGGAACGTCTGCGCCTCGCTCTGCGCCGCTTCGCGCCGCTGATCCTCCTCTGCACGCTGCTCGGCGCCGGCGCCCTGGTAGGGGTGAGCGAGCTCGAGGGCCCGCAATACCAGGCCACCTCGCAGGTCATCGTCGAGAACCCCGGTCTCAACGCCGCGTTCACCGAAAACAGCGCGGCGAGCGGTGAATCGCAGACCGTGGGGGCGACCGCAGCGCTGCTGGCGGCCTCTCCCGGCTTCTTCCAGTTCGCGGCGCGAGAAATGCGTGAGCCGAACTGGCGTGCGCTACAGCACCAGGTGGAAGTGAGTCAGGCCGGCAGCACCGGCCTGATCTCATTCGCCGCCACCGCCGGCTCGGCCGCGCGCGCGGTTACGCTCGCGGGCCGGCTCGCGCACGCCTTCCCGCTTTATCGCGCGACGGTCGAGGTGACGCCGATCCAGCAGGCGCTCGCGGCCGCCCGCCGCGAAGCAACCTCTGCGCCACACAGCCAGCAGTTGGGAGCCAGCGTCACGCGTCTGCGGCTGCTGGAGGCGGTCACCACCGGGGGGGTGCAGATCGGCAACGCCGCCTTTGCCACCAAGGTTCGTCCCCTCATCAGCCGCTCGGCGCTGGAGGGCGCCATGTTGGGACTCGTCGTGGGACTGCTGCTGATGGCTGCGCTGGAGGCCTTCGACACCCGGGTCCGCAGCCGCGTTGAGATCGAGGGCATGCTCGGCCTGCGCACGCTCGGGTGGGCGCCGGCGCAGCCCGGGCCTGGATCGGCGCCAAATGCTTCCGCTGAGCGCGAAGCGCGGCGGCTGAGCGCCGCCATGGACGACTTCCGCGCGGTGGGGCAGGGCACAGTGGTGGCGCTGGTGGGCGCCAGCGAAGAGTCCGGGCTACTCGGAGCGAGCGCATTCCTGGCGGAAGCCCTGCGCGCGCGCGAAGAGCGCGTGTGCGTGATCGACGGCGGCGCCTCGCTGTACGAACGCGCAGCGGTGGCCGATGGCGTCGGCAACGGCTCGGTCCTAGAGATGCCGAGCGCACCGCACGCTCACCGTCCGCTGCCGGCCCCCGTGGTCGAGGATCTGCGCCTGCGCTTCGAGTGGATCCTGATCGACTCGCCTCCAGCGCTCAGTTCTGCGCGTGCCAGCCGGCTCGCGGGGGTGGCCGACACCGTGGTGCTCGTGGCGAGTCTCGGCAAGATCACCCGTGCAGAGCTCGAGCGCGTCAGGCGTGAGATCGCCGGCTGGCCGTGCGCGCCTGGGGGTACGATCCTCCTCGGCGAGCGGCCCCGGTAGGGGTGGGCGGTGGCGAGCGCCGGCCTGTTGCCGTGGGGGGTCGCTGGCCTGCTGCCGGCGAGCGCTGGCCTGCTGTCAGCGAGCGCTGGCCTGCTGACGCTGGCGGTCGCAGTAGGCGCCGTGGCGTTGGTGGCTGGGGCGATCGCGTTTCGCCGCGCGCCGCAGGCGATGGCCGTGGTGATCGTCCTCGGATTCGCTCTGCAGCCCACGCTGGTCTTCTACCTGTCCGTGGCCTTTGGCCCGGCCAAGGACGCGATCGTGCTCGCGGGCCTGCTCTCCCTGCTGGCCGCCGCTGCCTTCGGCCTGCCCGCCGAGCGCCGCGGCTACGACGCGTGGCTCGTGGGCGCGATCGTGCTGCTGCTGGGAATGTACCTGCTCAATCCGGCCGGGGGTCATGGCGCGGGGTGGTCCAACGGCGCGAGGTTGACGATCGAGGCCTTCGGGCTATTCCTTCTGGGCTATCTCGGACCCCATCCGCGGCGCACCTGGCAGTGGGCGCTGTGGGCCCTGGTGGGCGTTGCCCTGCTCAACGTCGCCGTGGGGCTGGCGCAACAGGGCATTGGTGTCCAGCGGCTGGTGCACCAGTTCGGCTATCAGTTCGGCGACGAGGTGCGCACCACTGCCGGCGGCCGCTTTCGCTCCTTCGGGACGCTCAACGACCCCTTCAACTACGCCGCGCTGCTGGCGCTCGCGCTGGTGTGCGCGACCTTCGAGCTGCGCGGGCGCCTGGCGGCGTGCGTCGCCGCCCTGCTGGCTGTGGGCATAGCAATCTCCTATGTGCGCACCGAGCTCGTCCTGATGGCGGCGATCGCCGCGCTGGCGCTCCTACGCGCGCGGCGCGTTCCCTCAGCGGTGGGCCTGCTGCTGGCGGTCCTCATCGCGGCGGTTGGCCTGCTCGCACGCACACCTCAGCCCACCCTCTCGCCGCGGTCCAACGCGTCGGTGCTGAGCACGCTTAACGGCCGCACCAGTGGTTGGAGCGAGCTGCTTGCCGGTCCCTCCGAGCTGATCGCAGGGCGCGGCGTGGGAGCGGTGGGCAGCGGACTGGCGCGCAGCGCCACCACGGGCATCTACCAACCAGGCCGCTTTACGCCCGGCAGCTCACCCGCGGTTGCGCAGGAAGGGGACCTGCGCAATCTGGACTCCACCTACTTGGCCACACTCGCCGACGTGGGGCTGCTGGGGTTGGTATTGATCCTGGCGATCCTCGGGCGCATGCTGGTCCTCATTCGCCCTGGGGCCCCGGGAGACGGGCGTGCGCTGTGGACCTGCTTGGGACTGTGGCTGGTGGTGGCGCTCGACGCTCTCACGCGCTCGTC
>DATBPO010000123.1:0-8087 GCA_036561265.1 Solirubrobacteraceae bacterium
ACTTCTCCGCCAGCACAGTCGTGATGGCAGCGGTCAGCGTCGTCTTGCCATGATCGATGTGACCGATGGTCCCGACGTTGACGTGCGGCTTGTCGCGCTCGAACTTCTCCTTCGCCACTTTCTGTCAGCTCCTGTTATCGACTTGTAGGCCCGCCACCGTGTGTAGGCGAACCGGGGAATCTATCCAACTTGTGGTTCTCATGCTTTGATCGGGGTCAAGAGGGACCGGCTCGCCACCCTCTAGGCGGGCACCGGTTCCCCGGTACGCGTTTCGATGATCTTCTCGGCGATGTTCGGGGGGACCTCCTCGTAGCCCTCGAACTGCATGGTGTAGGTGGCGCGCCCCTGCGTGTTGCTGCGCAGGTCGGTGGCGTAGCCGAACATCTCGCTCAACGGCACGCGGCCGGTGACCGCCAAGGCGTTGCCGCGACGCTCCTGCCCCTCGATGCGCCCGCGCCGACGACTCAAATCTCCGATGACATCGCCGAGGAAGTCCTCGGGCACCACGACCTCTACGGAGAAGATGGGCTCGAGCAGCACGGGCTTGGCGCGGCGGGCGGCCTCTTTGAAGGCGAGGGAGCCGGCGACCTTGTAGGCGATCTCGGAGGAGTCGACGTCGTGGTACTTGCCGTCGATCAAAGTCACGCGCACGTCGACCATGGGATACCCAGCCTTGACGCCGTTCTCAAGCGCCTCCTCGACGCCCTTCTCGACGGCGGGGATGAACTCGGTGGGGATGGCGCCACCCTTGATCTTGTTGATGAAGTCAAAGCCCTCGCCGGGGGCGGGCTCGAGGTTGATGAAGACGACGCCGTACTGACCGGAGCCGCCGGTCTGGCGCACGAACTTGCCTTCGACCTTCTCGGCGGTGCCGCGGACGGTCTCGCGGTAGGAGACCTGGGGGCGCCCGACGTTGGCCTCGACGCCGAACTCGCGCTTCATGCGGTCGACCAGCACTTCCAGGTGCAACTCACCCATGCCGGAGATCTCGGTCTGGCCGGTTTCTTCGTTGGTGCGCACTTGGAAGGTGGGGTCCTCCTCGGCGAGGCGACCGAGGGCGACGGACATCTTCTCCTGATCGACCTTGGTCTTGGGCTCGACGGCGACCTTGATGACGGGCTCGGGGAAGACGATGGTCTCAAGGCGGATGGGGGCATCGGGGGCGGCGAGGGTGTCGCCGGTGACGACCTGCTTGATGCCCACGGCGGCGGCGATGTCGCCGGAGTAGACCTCGGAGACCTCCTCGCGGTCGTTGGCGTGCATCATGAGGATGCGCCCGATGCGCTCGGTGCGCCCGGTGCCGACATTCAGAACGCGAGAGCCGGCCTCCAGGCGCCCGGAGTAAACGCGGAAGTAGGTGAGCTTGCCGACGTAGGGGTCGGCCATGATCTTGAAGGCGAGCGCGGAGAAGGGCTCGGAGTCATCGGCATGGCGCGTGGCCTCGCGATCCTCCTCGCTGCCCTTGACCATTTCGGTGCCCACCACAGGGGGCACGTCAAGCGGCGAGGGCAGGTAGTCGATGACAGCGTCCAGCAGCGGCTGCACGCCCTTGTTCTTAAAGGAAGACCCACACAGCACGGGTGTGAGCTTGGTGGAGAGGGTGGCCTTGCGGATGGCCTCCTTCAAACGCTCTTCGGGAATGTCGGCCTCTTCGAGGATGAGCTCCACCAAGGTGTCGTCGTAGTGGGAGACCTCCTCCAGGAGATGCTCGCGCGCGGCAGCCGCGGCATCGGCGAGATCCTCAGGAATCTCGATGACGTCGACATCCTTGCCGAGCTCGTCTTTGTAGACGATGGCCTTCATGGCGACCAAGTCGACGATGCCGAGGAAGTCGCCCTCGGCGCCGATGGGCAGCTGGATCGGCACGGGGTGCGCAGCCAAGCGATCGATCATCGTCTGCACGCCGCTGTCGAAGTCGGCGCCGATGCGGTCCATCTTGTTGATGTAGGCGATGCGCGGCACGTGGTACTTGTCGGCCTGACGCCACACCGTCTCGGACTGCGGCTCCACGCCGGCGACGGAGTCAAACAGCGCGATGGCGCCATCGAGCACACGCAATGAACGCTCGACCTCGACGGTGAAGTCGACGTGGCCGGGGGTGTCGATGATGTTGATGCGGTGGTCTTTCCACTCCGCAGTCGTCGCTGCGGAGGTGATGGTGATGCCGCGCTCCTGCTCCTGTTCCATCCAGTCCATCGTCGCGGCGCCCTCGTGCACCTCGCCCATCTTGTAGGTGCGCCCGGTGTAGTAGAGGATGCGCTCGGTCGTCGTCGTCTTGCCGGCGTCGATGTGCGCCATGATCCCGATGTTGCGGGTGTTCTGAAGGCTGAATTTACGGGGCATGGTCGTCTGTTCTCGTGTGGTTGCGCTAAGGCGAATCAGGGCAAAAAAAGAGGCCCCCCGGGCCCACGCGCGCTGCCGGTTATGAGCCGATTCGCGTCGCTATGTGCTCAGGGTCTTCATCTTGAGGTTCATGCTCCACGGCCGGCAACGCTCGCACGACTGCGCCTGCCGCGAGGCAAGGGCGACTATACCAGGGTTGGGCGGGCGTATGAGCAAGCCGGGCGGGGCGTTGCAGGTCGCGAAGCTAGAGTCGATGCGCGATGACGCGAAAGCGCGATATCAAGCAGTTCCGCCAGGCATGCAGAGAGGTCGGCCTGTCGGCGATTGAGCGCTATGAAGCCAGCGAGGCCCTCCACGCGGAGAAGGAGTCAAGCGGCGGGCGGGCGCACATGAGCTATGGAGAGTTGCTGGCATGGCTGCGAGAATGGAGGGACTCATGGCAACAGTCGTAGCCCTAGACGCCTCCCCCTCAAGCGTGCTGCGCTCGCTGCGCGGGTCGATCGTCGCCGCTCGCATCGCCCATCCCGACGTGCTCCACATCGAGGTTAGGGACTCCAAGGGAGACCTGTGGCGCCTGGCGACTCAGGATGCCGAGTTCTCGCCGTCGGATCCAGCTGCGCTGACCGAACGCTCGATTGAGGCAGCCGATATCGACGAGACCTCTGGGAAGTTGCGCTGCACCCTGTCGGATGGCTCTGTGCTGGACATCAAGCCCACGGCCGTCGAGCAGGAGGGCGACCCGCCGTATTGGGAACTGATCAGCCCCGCGGGAGTGGTCCTCGAGTTTGGCCCGGGGGTTCGCTGGCAGATCAGCGGCGCCGACGCCCCAGCCTCGTCGCGTCGGTAGACCCCTACGCCCCTATGGCCTCTGTGCCCTACGCCCCGACCCCCTCGGCGGCGGCCTTCGCTACAGCGGCGCGCTGCAATGGGCGCTCGGCGCGCAACAACATCACACACGGAATGAGCGAGAGCAGCCCTATGCCGAGGGCGGCCCAGTAGGCGGCCTGGAAGGCGCCGGAGACCTCGGCGGGCGTGTGCTGGGTGCCCACGGCGGCGCGCTGCAGCACGACGGCGAGTATCGCCGTGCCGATGGCGCCGCCGAGGCGCATGAGCACGTTGATCTGCGGCGTCGCGTCGGACAGCTGGTCGGGGCGCATCGCGGTGAAGGCGGCCGTCATGGCGGGCATGAAGGACATGCCGATGCTGACGCCCCGCACGACGAGCACCAGCGAGATGGCGAGAATCGAGGTGCTGGGGCCGATGAAGAGGAAGGGGACGGTGCTGAGGCAGAGCAGGGAGACCCCCGCGAGCGCGACGCGACCGCCGCCGAAGCGCTCGGTCAGGCGGCCCGCGATGGGCATGGCGATGAGCGCGCCGATGCCCTGGGGGCCGCAGAGAAGCCCGGTGGTGATGACGCTCTGCCCGCGCACTTCCTGGTAGTAGAGGGGCACCAGGATCATGGCCCCAAACAGCGCGGCGCCAACACCAAAGGTCGTGAACGAGGCCCCGGCAAACACGCGGTTGGCATACAGCCGCACGTCAAGCAGGGGCCGCTCCGCGCGCAGTGCATGCCAGCAGAAGGCGCCGCCGAGCGCCACCCCAAGGATGACCGGCAGCAGCACCTTCCCGGAGCCGGCGCCGGCCCCGGAGCCGAGCTCGCTGAGGCCGTAGACGGTGGCGGCTGATCCGGCGGAGAGCAGCGCCAACCCCACCACATCCAAGCGGCCGGCCTCGCCGGAGTCGGTGTGCGGCACGAGGCGCCAGCCGAGAAAGAAGGCGACCAGGCCGATCGGCACGTTGACGAGGAAGATCCACGACCAGTGCAGGTGCGCCAGGATCAGCCCGCCGAGGACGGGGCCGAGAATCGGCGCGAGCATGGCGGGCATCGAGACGACTCCCATCACGCGGCCCATGCGCTTGGGGCCGGCGACCTGGGCCATGATGAGCTGCCCCACGGGCATGATCATGCCGCCGCCAGCACCCTGCAGCACGCGGCACAGCACGAGCGTCGTTGTCGAGTTCGACACCGCGCACAGAGCCGAGCCGGCAGTGAAGAGCACGAGCGAGCTGAGGTAGACCTGGCGGGCGCCGAAGCGCCGCGCGGCCCAGCCGGTCACGGGAATGACGGCGGCGAGCGCCAACAGATACCCCGTGACCACCCACTGGATCTGCGAAATCGGTGCGTGCAGATCGCGCCCCAGCGTGTGCAGCGCGACGTTGACGATCGTGGTGTCGAGAATCGACATGATCATGCCGAGGATGACGACCCCGGCGACGACCCACACGTGGCGCTCGATGCGATCGCCCACGGCCGGCGTGGCGGAAGCGGAGGCCATCGGTTCACCGTAGCGAAGGGTTGACAGCCTCCGAAGGGGTGAAGGAAAAGAGATTGAAAGGCCCCCGCAGGGGGGGCCGTGTTGGCCGCGTGCTGGGGATCCGGGCGCGGCGAGCGCTACCAGCGGTAGTGCGCGAAGGCCTTGTTGGCCTGGGCCATGCGGTAGATGTCGTCCTTGCGCTTATACGCGCCGCCCTGCTGGGAGAGGGCGTCCGTCAGCTCGTTCGCCAGGCGCTGGGCCATCGTCTTCTCGCGGCGCGCCCGCGCGAACTCCACGAGCCAGCGCACCGCCAGGGTGCGCGCGCGGCGCGCCGGGACCTCCACGGGGACCTGGTAGGTGGCGCCGCCCACGCGGCGGCTGCGGACCTCAAGGGCGGGGGTGAGCGTTTTGATGGCGTTCTCCAGCGTCTCCACGGGGTCCTTGTCGCTGCGCTCGCCGATCAGGGCGAGGGCGTCGTAGACGATGCGCTCGGCAGTTGACTTCTTGCCGTCGAGCATCACCTTGTTGATGACCTGCGCAACGAGCTTGCTGCGGTGCACGGGGTCGGCCTCGAGGGGCCGGATCTGGGCGGCTGCGCGGCGGGGCATCTATTTCTTTTTGACGCCGTACATGGAGCGCGACTTCTTGCGGTCGCTGACGCCGGCGGCGTCGAGGGTGCCGCGCACGACCTTGTAGCGCACGCCCGGCAGGTCCTTGACGCGGCCCCCGCGCACCAGCACCACCGAGTGCTCCTGCAGGTTGTGGCCCTCGCCCGGGATGTAGGCGGTGACTTCCATGGAGCCACTGATACGCACGCGGGCGACCTTGCGCAGGGCGGAGTTGGGCTTCTTGGGGGTCGTCGTATAGACGCGCGTGCAGACGCCGCGGCGCTGGGGGGCGGCGACCTTCTTCTTGCGCCCCTTGCCCGACTTCAGTCCGGGAGTGGCGAGCTTTTTCTTCGGGGCCACGCGGCCCTTGCGCACGAGCTGTGAGGTCGTCGGCATTCGGCGAGTGATCCTAGCAGTGCTAGGCCGTCGCGCGCAGACCGGCGCTGCGCACCGGTGCCGGCATCAGCGCCGAAGCGGCGACGACGAGCACGAAGGCGATCGACTGGCAGACCACGCCCAGCGCGCTCCCGGCCATGGGATCGCCGAACACGAGGATGCCACCGGCGATGCCCGCGATGTTGGCGGTGGCGCCGGTGACGGCGATGACGGGGACGGCGTCTCCGTCCTGCAGGCCGCGGGCGGAGGCGTAGAAGGCGACGATGCTGGCGAGGATGGCCACGAGGAGCCAGGGGCTGAGCACGAGGGCCAGCATGCCGTGCGCGTGCGTGATGCCCGTCAGCGCCTTGATCGCTGTGTCTGACACGCCGAAAAGAATGCCCGAGGCAGCGCCCAGCATCACGCCGTGGTGCTCCGCCGAGCCGCCCATACGCGGGCCCATGATCAGCAGGCCGCCCAGGCCGAAGAAGCCGGCCTCGAAGGAGACCATCGCGACCTCCGAGAACTGGGAGTGCGCGCCGTGCGTCGCCGGCAGGGTGATGCCCAAGAGGATGAGGCCGGCGGTCATGAGCCAGAGGCCGAGCCACTGCCGCGGACCGACTTCGAAGCCGAACAGGCGATCGGCCATCACGGCGATGAACACCACGCCGGCGGCAAGAGCCACCTGCACGACGGACATCGGCGCCAGTGCCAGCGCGGCTACGTGAAGCGTCCAGGAGGCGGTAGCCACCAGCATCCCCAGCGCGAACCACTTGCTGCTGAAGAGCGCCTTCGCGCTCTGCCACGGGTGGGCGACCTCGACCTTCGCCACCGCATTGGCCCCTCTGTACTTATAGAAGAAGCCGAGGTTCGCCACGAAGGCGCACGCGAGTGAGAGGAGGATGCCTAGCTCTAAGGTCATGGTCGTGGGCTCCATCGGCAACCCCCGCTGCTTGCTTTACTGCCGAGGAACCGTTCAGGCAGATTACTCGTAGATACCTCAGTGCAAGCTAAAGGCGACGCTATCCGGGGGGTTTCCCCGCCAGCTCTGCGGCCTTCTGCTGATCCCACGGGCCCGCGGCCCCTGCTGCTGATCGATATCGATGGCGTCATATCGCTGTTTGGTTTCTCAGCCATGGAGCGGCCGCCAGGCGCCTTCCACGCGATCGATGGCATACCCCACTTCCTTTCCACTGAGGCGGCCGAGAACCTGCTCGGTCTCGTTTCCGTCTTTGACCTTGCCTGGTGCTCCGGGTGGGAGGAGAAGGCCGATGAGTACCTCCCCCATCTGCTCGGCCTGCCCGCGGGGCTGCCGTTTCTGAGCTTCGAGCGCGACGTGGGCGGCATCGGGACTGCGCGCGCGCACTGGAAGCTAGACGCGATCGATGCTTTCGCCGGCCCCGATCGCCCGTTGGCCTGGATCGATGACGCCTTCAACGACGCCTGCCACGAGTGGGCCGCAGTGCGGCCTGGGCCGACACTGGTCGTGCAGACCGCCCCCGAGGTCGGGTTCACCCAGCGCGAGGCGCTGCGCCTCAGGCAGTGGGCGGACTCGCTGGCGCCGCTTCAGCCCTGCTCCTGACCTTCCAGCGCCTTTTCGGCGATGCGCAGCATCCCGAGCCCCACCCACGGCGGCGCGTTGCAGCGCACCCGCACCCCCGCGCCCTCCGAGGTGATGACTTCCACCACCGTCACCACCGAGCCGATCTTGTAGTCATCGCCGAAGTCGTTTTCGATCGCCTCCATCTGGGCCGCCACTTCCGCGCCGAGCTTGTTACGCCCCGCCTCCTGGTCTCCCTCCTCCGCATGCTCCGCATCCGCCATGACGTTCTCTCCTTCGCGCAAATATCGGGAGTGCAGATCATGCCAGTTTGGGTGCCCGGAGCCTAACGCTGGCGCTCAGACCGGCAGCAGTCAGCCGCGTAGCCAGTCCTCGCAGCCAAGGCCGGGGACGCGCTGGAAGTGGCGGATGTTGCCGGTGATGAGAACGGCCTGGTGCACCAGCGCCGTGGCTGCAATCCGCAGGTCCGGATCAGGGAGCCGCTGACCGTCACGCTCGAGCTCGTGGCGGATGCTGCCGTAGCGCTCGGCGGCGTCGCGGTCGAAGGAGAGCACGCGGGTGCCTGCGAGTAGGCGCATAGCGCGCTCGTAGAGCTCGGGTCGCTGAGCGTGCTGGGCGCCGTAGGCGAGCTCGCCGATGGTGATGGCTGTGGTGGCCTGCTCGGACGCGTCGATTTGGGCGAGTCGGTCAACCAGCTGGCCGGAGGGCCGCGGGCGCATGAGATCGCTGACGACGTCGGTGTCGAGGATGATCATGCGCGGATTAGGGTCACAGTGCAGGCGCGGGCCGCGAGCGCTGGTCCTCGCGGGTGCTAACGACCTCCGTGAGCGCGTCGGCGTACTCAGGAGCGTCCTCGAACGCCCCGACCAGCGCGAGGAAACCGGA
>DATBPO010000124.1:0-2207 GCA_036561265.1 Solirubrobacteraceae bacterium
GCGCGTGAGCGGCGCTCGAACTCGGCGCGCGTGAGCGTGCGCTGCTGGGCGTCGTGCACCCGCTGAACGAGCCGATCACGGGTCTGCTCGAGCTCGCCGAGCGTCAATAGATGCGGGGTCGATGAGCGCTCGCCGCCATGAACCCCCACATGCGGAAAGCCAGCGGCGACTATCCCGGACAGCTGGCGCTCCAGGCGCGCGATCTGCACCCGCAGCGACTCGATGGCCGCCCGCTCGCCAGTTGAGGCACCACCGGGCGCGAGGACCGCTGGGGACCCTGCACGCCTGTCGATGATCTGCTCGTTCAGGACCAAATCGACCCACCTCCTCCCAATGCGTCTTACACCTCCAGTCTACAGCTCCCGGGCCGCCCATTCCAGCCGTGTGTGGCAGCTCCACAGCGCCTCCTCGACGTGCATCGCGGGAACGCCTTGCACCTGCAGGGCAAACAGAGTCACGCGGCGCGCGTGGGTGGTGGGCATATGCACTCCGGAGGGCTCGCCGAAGAGCACGGCGACGGCGGCGCTGGAGTCGGCGACGATCAGCTGCCCACCCGCCAGTGCCGGCCCCTCCCCCGCACGCCCCAGCGGCTCGCCCTCGGTGCTGAGGCGCACGCCGAGGGGTCCATCGAGGACATCGGCGTCGAGCGCCCAGACGGGCACGCTGGTGTCGATCAGCGCGAGCAGCAGGACGTCGTGCAGGAGACCCTGCGAGCGAAAGCCGCCGTCGATCAGGCGCCCCAGCACGGCCTGCTCAAGCGGCGTGCGCTGCACGTCGGGGTCGAGGCCGATGTGGCGAAAGAAGACGCGGTAAGCGGCGGGGATGGGCTGGCGGCGCACCATCACGGCCTGCGCGCCCGACCAGCGATCAGACAGCGCGCGCAGGCGCTCGCGCACGCCCGCGGGCGAGGTGCCGCTGAGCCAGCCCGCCGGCGCGACGCCGGTCTCGGCCACGACGAGGCGCAGTTCGGGAAAGGCCTCACGCACCGCCGGCGCGCACCAGCCCTCGCTTACGCCGGCTGCCGCCATCCCCGCGCCTTGGCCCCGGCAACCAGCGCGGCGATGCGCGCACGCAGCACGGCCCGCGCGGGGCGCTCCAGCAGCGCCTTGCTCTGCACCACTCCTCCGGGGTACACGAAAGTCACCTGCGGACAGCTTGACACCTTGTAGAGCTGCGCGAGAACCCCGTCTCTGTCGAGGCCCACGGGGAAGGCGAGCGCGTGCGTGCCGATCAGCCGGCGCACGGCCGCGCGTTCGCCCTTGATCGCCACCGCGGCCATGCTCACCCCGGGAAAGGCGCCGCGCAGCGCCTGCATGTCATCGAGCACGCCGGGGCAGGAGCCTTCATCGACGAAGAGGGCAAGGACGACCGGTCCGTGTTCATAGAGAGCACAGATATTTAAGAGTTGGGGGCCGCGCACTGTGCAAGCGGGGCGCTTTCCGGCGGAGCCGTCGTTGGCGTGCGTGGCGATGTCGGCGTCGCCCACGATGTTCCCCGTGGCCAGCGGCAGGGCAAAGGGCGGCATGCGTTCACCGGGCGCGATGCCGTCGGCCCCGCGGGGAGCGGTGAGGATGGTGTTGAGCGTGATGAAGACCAGCAGCACGAGGCCGATGACGCCGACTGCGCGGCCGTAGTGCGTGCGCGGCGCGGAGGCGCCGTCCGGTTCGTGCCGCTCGCGGCCGCTCATCGCGGGCGCAGCGCCGCCACGCGCGGGCGCCGGGGCAGGCGCACGTGCACCCGGCCCTCCACCAACAGCAGCGCGGCGGGCAGCGAGATGAGCACCCCCAGCAGCGCGACCGTGAGGTCGATCAGGGTGACGATGCCGAAGTCGCGCAGCATCTGGATGTCCGAGAGCGCGAGCACGCCGAAGCCGATGATGGCGGTGACGCCCGAGGCCGCCACGGCGGCGCCGGTGGCGCTGTAGGTGGCGCGCAGCGCCTGCGCGATCGTGGCGCCCGCGAGGCGCTCCTGACGCTGGCGCTCGCACAGCAGCACGCTGAACTCGGTGGAGATCGCGATGACGAGCGTGCCCAGCGTCACCGACATGGGGTTCAGGGGCACGCGCAGCAGGAAAACGACGAGCGCCGACCAGCCGGTGGCGAGCGCAACGGGCAAGAGCGGCGCGAGCGCGCGCCTGAAGTCGCCGCGGAAGGCCGCTAGCAGGATGAGGCCCACGGCGCAGAGGCCCGCGAGCAGCGTGAGCAGGC